>DASWFH010000186.1:0-8296 GCA_036394355.1 Allostellaceae bacterium
AGGAATCGACGATGCGTTCGACCATCCGCATGGCCCTGGCGGCCCTGGCGGTCATCCTGCCGCTGTCCGCCTGCTCATCGGGCGGCTCGGGCCTGCCGCTGCTCGAATCGGCGAAGACCGACGACGCCAATTACCGGCTCGGGCCGGGCGACAAGCTGCACATCCAGGTGCTCGGCGCCGAGGATCTCACCGGCGACTATGCCGTTGGCGACAACGGCACGGTGAGCTCGCCGCTGATCGGCGACATCAAGGCCGCCGGCCTCACCCGCGCGCAGGTCGAGCGCGACATGGAGAAGAAGCTCGGCCAGGGCTATATCCGGAACCCGAAGGTCAGCGTCACCATCCTCGCCTATCGGCCCTTCTACATCTACGGCGAAGTGACCAAGCCCGGCGAGTACCCCTATGCCAGCGGCATGCGCGTCATGAGCGCGGTGGCGACGGCGGGCGGCTTCACCTACCGCGCCAACGAAGGCTATGTGGTGGTGACGCGCAACGGCGAGCAGCACCGCGCACTGCTCAACACGCCGATCCAGCCGGACGACGTGATCCGCGTGCCCGAGCGCTATTTCTGACCCTTGCGCCGGGTTTTGGTCTATTAGGTAGAGGGACCGGCAGCGGCGGAACCTTATCGTTCCGCCGCTGTATTCTTTAGTGGCAGCGCATGAAGCGCGGCGAGGCGATCATGGCCCAGCTCCGTGATATTTGCTCCGGCCCTCCGCGATTCCCCAAGACACGTCTGGCATGGCTTGCCGCCGCACCCCTGCTGATCCTCACCCTGCCCGCCCGCTCGGGCGAAAGCCTCAATGAAGCGCCGAGCAGCGCGGTGGAAGCGACGGTGCCGGCAACCACCGCGCCGATCTCGGGGACATCTACCGTGCCCGTGCCGATCTCGGGGACGTCCACGGCCCCGGACACGACGCAAGCGGCGGCGATCGTCACCCCGGCCGAGACCAGGCCGGAATCCGGCGATCAGCAGCGCCGCGTGCTGATGCTGCTGCTCATGAACAGTGCCGGGCCCGTGCGGCCTTACGGAAATCTCGGTCGCTAGACCGGACTGCCCCGACTACCTGACGATCGACGAGAGAAGAAGCATGGATTCGGACAAGGAAGCGCGCATTCGCGAGCGTGCCTATAAAATCTGGGTGCGCGGGGGTCGGCCGCACGGGAAGGACGCTGAACATTGGCAAAAGGCCGAGGCCGAGATCGCCGCCGAGAGCGGCGCCGTTGCCGATCGCGCCGCCGCCGGCAGCAAGCCGCGGACCGAGGCGCCGAGCACCGCCACGGTCGCGCCGGGGGCCAGTGCCGCGCCGCCTTTGCGCAGCCGCCGCGCCGCGGCGAAGCCGGCGCGCGCCAACCCGCCGGGAACCTCGGAGAGCGGCGGTACCGCCGGGCGGCGGGGAGGAAAAACGCCGGAGCCCTAGGCCCGCCGGAATGGCTGCCGGGAACCATACCCCGCGCGCCCGCGTTTGCTTTTCGCCTAGTGCGACTGGGATTGGAAACTCGCCCGCACCGCCGGTTGGTGGTGCGGGCGCCTTATTTTGCGCGGCGATTGCCAGCGCGGCTTCAGCTGCGCGTGGCCAGGACGATGCTGCGGGCAACTTGGCGCGCCAGGCAGTCGTAGCTCGCATTGGACATGTGCAGCCGATCGACCGCCAGCATGACCGGCAGCGTCATCCGCCCGTCCTCGGCCCAATGGCGCATCACCGCGAAGCGCCGGAACAACGGCACGTCCTCGCTGCGCGCCACGCCGGAGAGGACGTGCAGCATCTCGCGATATCCCGCGTGGACGAGCACCGCCGGAGCATATTGCAGATCCATCAGCAGTACGTCCGCGCCCGCTCCCTTGAGGAGCCCGATGCCGCGCCGCGCCACCTCGACCTCGGCGGCCGGATCGATATCGCGCAGCACGCTGTTGGTGCCGAGCTGCCAGATCACCAGATCGGGGTGCTCCGGCAGCACGTCGCGCTCGATGCGCGCCACCATTTGCGGCGACAGCTCGCCCGAGACGCCGCGGTTGACGACGCGGATCGGCGCGTCCGGGAAGCGCGCCTGGAGCACTGCGGCGAGGCGGCTCGGATAGCTGAATTCGGGGCTGGTGGCGCCCACCCCCTCGGTCGAAGACGAGCCCAGCGCGACGATCGTGAGCGGCTGCCCGGCATTGAGGCGTTGCGCGGTGTGCGGCAGCGGCGCGCCCAGCGAGGTGAGCTCGGGCGGGATGCCGCAGCGGTCGATCGAGGCGCCGGCGCCGCGGCCCGCGGGCGCCATGAGGATGGGCACCGCCGCCGCCAGCCCGAGCAGCACCAGCGCCATCAGCGTGCGGCGATGGAGACGGCCCGGCAGGGTCTCGGCGAGGGTAGCGCTGGTTTCCGTCATGTCATTTCATTGCGTCGTGATGGCGTAGCTGATGGCGTCGGCGAGGCGGTCGGCGAGGCATTGATAGACTTCCGTGGCGAGCTCGGTCCGCCGCTCGGCGGGGACTTCGCCGAAACTGAAGACGCCTTGCTCGGACCAGTATTTCATCATCTCGAACCGCCTGAACAGGTAAACGCCGTCGACATCGGCGATGTGCTGCATCGCCTCGAGGTACGGCCCGAAATTGATCACCGAGGCCGTGCTTCGGCTATACTGCATATTTATTAACATTGTTTCCAGCTTATGTTCCTTGAGATCGGCTAGGCCAGATTCGAGCGCCGCGGCAAAGACGTCGACATCGACGCCGCGCGCCGCATCGAAGGTGCCGGTCTCCCAGATCACCAGCGTCGGCGACAGCGCATAGACGTCGCGCGGGAAGCGGTCGACCATCTCCTGGGTCGTCTGCCGCGACACGCCCTTGTTGAGCACGGTGATGGGCACGTCGGGGTAGAGGCGCTGCAGTGCGGTTTGGAGCCGCTTCGGGTAAGCGTACTCGGCGGCGTTGCCGGAGGCTATCCCGGCGGTCGATGCGCCGCCGATGGCGACAATCGTAATCGGATGCTTTTGACGCAATTGCTCGGCAAGTTCCGGGAGCCGGGGATCGTCCTCGACGATGTCGGCGGGGATGCTGCAGTCAGGCGCGCGCGGTGCGGCGGGCGAGGGGAGTGCCGCCAGGAGCACGCTGCCGAGGACCATCAGGACGCGCATGGTGTCGGTCACTCCGAAGGTGTGGCCGGAGCCGAAGAGCCGGCGCTGCCGGCCGATTTGTACCAGGTGAGCAAAGCCGCCACGCCGACCATCGCAGCAAAGCCGGCGAGGTTGACGCCGATCTGCATCGGCAGGGTGCCGTAGAACTCCGACAGCACGAAATGCCCGAGCACCGCGAGCAGGATGCCGAGACAGAAGATGTAGAGCGAATGCTGGCCGCACAGGATGACCGGCCGCGTCACCAGCCACTGCAGGAAGCCGCTTTCGGGCCGCACGAAATGCACCGTGGCCAGCGCCAGCGCAAGGAAGTTGAGGAGCCGGAACGGCGCCAGGTTCGTCTTGTCGGTGGTGAAGTTGTACAGCAGCTTCTCGAGAAGCGCCGGGAACGGGTCGTACACCCAATGGATCGCCCAGCTGATGTTGATGACGACGAACACCGCGGCGACGGTCACGGCGAGCTGCGACAGCCAGGGCGCGTGCGGGAAAGGCCAGCGGCCGCTGACGCGGGCGTGGCCGGCGCTGGCGCCGATGATGAACAGGAACTGCCAGGCGAGCGGGTTGAAGAACCAGACATGGTCGGCGGGATAAGCGGGCGGCGACCAGCCGTGCCGCAAGGTCAGCGCGTAGAGCGCCGCCGAGGGCAGCAGCGCCCAAAGCGGTCCGCGCGCCAGGGCGATGAGCACGAGGGGAAAGATGCCGAGCAGCACGATGTAGAGCGGCAGGATGTCGAGGAAGGTCGGCTGGAACTGCAGCAGCAGCGCCTTGATGATGGCGACATGCGGCTCCTGCAGAAAATCGCCGACGCCCATTTCCTCGTTGTACATCGGGTTGTTCACGGCGAGCACGGTGTAGGACACCTCGGCCGTGAAGATGACGAAGAGGAAGATGTGCGCGACATAGAGCTGCCAGACGCGCCGATATACCTGCGCCGTCGCGAACAGCGCGCCCCTTTGGCTCATGGTGCGCCCGTAGACGAGCGCCGCGGTATAGCCGGAGATGAAGATGAACACCTCGGCGGCGTCCGAGAACGCGATCGAGCGCAAGGTGAAGTAGCCGAGGAAATTGTTGGGGATGTGGTCGATGAAGATGAAGAACAGCGACAGCCCGCGGAAGAAGTCGAGGCGCAGGTCGCGCCCCTTGCGCGGGAAGGGATCGACCCCCTTGCCGCCGCGCACGTCGCCGATGCCCGTCTCCGGCCGCGCCATCGGGCGATCATAAACCGACATGTCGCTCAATGCTCGTGCCGGTGGTGGAGGTCGGGATAATGCGGATGACCGTGCACCAGCCGCGGATGAACATGCGCATGGGTGTGCGGCTCGCCGGCGGGATCCAGCGGCCGGTGGTCGTGGCGGTGATGCAAGTCGTGGACGTGCCGGTGCTCGTGCGCGAACGGCGCATGCTCGTGCCGGTGCCTGTGGCGCTCGGCGAGATGGAGCCATAGGCCCACGCCCATCAGCGCCGCGGCGGCGAGCAGCGTCGCCGTCACCGGCTCGCCGAGCAGCGCCACGGCGAGCACGGCGCCGATGAAGGGAGCCGTCGAGAAATAGGCCATGGTCCGCGCCGTGCCGAGGTGGCGCAGCGCCAGCACGAAGAACACGAGGCTGACGCCGTAGCCGGCGAAGCCGACCGCGCCGGCGACAAGCGCGGTGCCGGCGCCCGGCCACCGCGCGCCCAGCAGCAGGGCGAGTGCGAGATTGACGGCGCCGGCAACGAGGCCCTTCACCGCGGCGATCTGCAGCGGATCGGCGCCGGACAGCCGGCGCGTCAGATTGTTGTCGACGGCCCAGAACAGGCATGCGCCCATGATGGCGAGTGCGCCCTCCCGGCCGGTTCCCACGCCGAGATCCGGCTGCCACGACAGCAGGGCGGCGCCGCCCAGGATCGCCGCTGCGCCGAGCGCGATGCGGCGGTCGACATTCTCGCGGAACGCCAGCCAGGCGATCGCCAGCGTGAACAGGCCCTCGAGATTGAGAAGCAGCGTCGCGGCGGCGGCGTTCGACTGCGCCAGGCCGCGTAGCAACAGGACCGGGGCGATGACGCCACCGGCGATCACCGCCGCGGCAAGCCAGAGCAGGTCGGTGCGGCGTAGCGGCGCCTCCGCCGGTGCGGCGCCGGCAAGCGCGCGCACGCCGCCGATCGCGGCGAGGCCGATGCCGGAGCCGAGATAGAGCAATCCCGCCAGCAGCCACGGCGCCACCTCGCCGAGCAGCAGCTTGGCGAGCGGCGTGCTGGCGCCGAACAGGGCGGCCGCGGCGAGCGCCAGCGGCGCTCCGGGCCCGGTTATGACGGCGCCGCGCATCATGGCTTTGCGCGCTTCATACCACGCGGCCGCGGCGCGGCCAAAGGCAAAGCCCCGGCGGATGCCGGGGCTCGCGCGGCGCAACGCGCGTGCGCCTACCCGCTCAGATCGCGTCGAGCTGGTAGGCGATGTCGTTGTGGATGTTCCAGAGATAGCCGTAATTGGCGGTGCCGACGAGGGCGTAGGCGGTGCCGTGATGGCGCCAATAGAGCAGGTTCACGTCGCCGTGGCGCTCCATTGTCGGAGCGACATCCGGCTTCGAGGTCTTGGCGACGACGACGGTGAGCGGACCCAGCGCCTTGTTGTCGGTGGTGTAGAAGAGCTGTGTCGCGGGCCGTCCCTCGATGATGAGGTAGCGCACGCCCTGGAAGTCCAGACCCCACGGCTTGAGGTTGGGCACGCGGAAATTTTGCGGCAGCTTCTGCCCGGCGGCGACGTCGAAGCCCAGATGATCATCATCCGCGCCGGCATTGACGTAGAGGTTGTGATAGACGGCCGCGTTGTCGAGCCAGCCCGCCGCGGCTGCCTGGTCCGGCGCCGTGGGCTCGTTGGCGACGAAATAGCCGATCCCCGAGCCGACCATGATGCCGAAGATCGAGGCGGCCGCGGCCATGCCGATCCACCAGCGCCGGTCGCCGAAGCGCCGCGCCGTCCGCGTGGCCCGCACCGCCGCGAGATCGACCACCGTGCCGGTCGTCTCGCCGCGCGCGGCGGCGATGAGGCGCTCCGGCACCGGCTCGCGCAGCACCTCGTCCAAGGCGCTGCGCAGCAGCGCCGCGCTCTCGGTCAATTGCGCCGCACGCTCGCGCAGCGCCTCGTCGCGCTCGAGCCAAAGCGCGATCTCGGCGCGCTCGCTCTCGGCAAGCTCGCCGTCGAGATAGGCAACCAGCCTTTCGTCACTCGGCTTTTGCATCGCTCGCACTCCTTCGAAGGCCACCGCCCGCCGCGAGCTTGGCTTGGAGCGCAATGCGCGCCCGCGCCAGACGGCTCATGATCGTTCCCACCGGCACTTCGGCGACCTCCGCCGCTTCCTTGTAACTCAGCCCATCCACCGTCACGAGCAGGAGCGCCGTCCGTTGCTCCGGCGGCAGCTCCCTGAGCGCGGTGCGCACTTCCTGCAAGGCCAGCCGCGCCTCTATGCGCCGTGCCGGCTCGTCGGTGCCGACATGCATGCCCTGCTCCTCGACCTCCTCGCGCCGTGTGTCCCGCGAGCGCAGCTGATCGATCCATATGGTCTGCACGATACGGAACATCCAGCTATCGAAGCGTGTCCCCTCCTGAAACTGGTGCGCGCGGGTGAGGGCCCGCTCGCACGCCGCCTGGACGAGATCGTCCGCATCGGCTGCGGAGCCGGTCAGTCCGCGGGCGAACCGCCGCAAACGGGGCAGAACGGCGATCAGCTGGTCGCTGACCGGCACGCTCATGGTGCGTAACCCCGGCGGCAGCCGGTCCCTCGCACTGACCTGACGGGATGACAACGGGTATCGATGGGCTTTATTCCCCGGCGGATGGGAGCCGCTGGGCCGGCTTCTCGCGCGACAGTTGACGACAAGAGCCCGCCCCAATGCTGTGCCGGCGCATCTTAGACAGCGGCGGCGATGGTGAAAAGAGCGCCGCCAGCGGGCGCTCCCGGCCAGGCTGCTTGACCGGCTTTTACGAACCGTTAATCGATACCGCGCGCCCGGCCCGGTGTGCGCGGCGAATCGATTTCCCGTCAAACACTTCACAAATTGCCGGCCTCACGTCATTGTGTCGCGCCGCTGCGCCCTCGGGGCGCCGGCGGCCCCGGGGGCAATAAGGACGTCCGTCCGATGAAGATCAGCATCGCGAAGGAACGCCGTGCGCAGGAACGGCGCGTGGCCGCCACGCCGGACACCGCCAAGCGCCTGGTCGGCATGGGGCTCGATGTGGTGGTCGAGAGCGGCGCCGGAGCGGGCGGCTCTTTCCCGGATTCGGCCTATGAGGCGGCGGGCGCGAAGATCGCCGGCGATGCCGCCGCGGCGCTCGGCGCCGGCGACATCGTCCTCAAGGTGCAGCGGCCGCTGCGCCAAGGCGAGGGCGCGATCGACGAAGTGGCGCTGATGAAGCGCGGCGCCGTGCTCATCGGCATGCTGCAGCCGCTGCAGCAACGCGCCGATGTCGAGGCCTATGCCCGCGCCGGGCTCACCGCTTTCGCCATGGAGCTCATCCCGCGCATCACCCGCGCGCAATCGATGGACGTGCTGTCGTCGCAGGCGAACCTCGCCGGATACCGCGCCGTGCTCGATGCCGCGACCGAGTTCGGCCGCGCCATGCCGATGATGATGACGGCGGCCGGTACCATCGCGCCGGCGCGCGTGCTGGTGATGGGCGCCGGCGTCGCCGGGCTGCAGGCGATCGCCACGGCGCGGCGTCTCGGCGGCGTCGTCTCCGCCACCGACGTGCGGCTCGCCGCCAAGGAGCAGGTCGAGAGCCTCGGCGCGACGTTCCTGGTCGTCGACATCGAGGCGATGAAGGCGATGGAGACGGCGGGCGGCTATGCCAAGGAGATGGGCGAGGATTTCGCCCGCCGCCAGCGCGAGCACGTCACCGAGGCGCTGCGCAAGACCGACATCGTCATCTGCACCGCGCTCATCCCCGGGCGCAAGGCGCCGGTGCTGATCACGCGGCAGATGGTGGCGGCGATGCGGCCCGGCTCCGTCATCGTCGACCTCGCCGTCGAGCAGGGCGGTAACGTCGAGGGCAGCGAGTTCGGCGAGACGGTGACGACGGCGAACGGCGTCAGCATCGTCGGCCACGCCAACGTGCCCTCGCGCATCGCCGTCGACGCCAGCCAGCTCTACGCCAAGAACCTGCTGGCCTTCCTCGGCCTGCTCGTCGACAAGGAAAAGCAGCTCA
>DASWFH010000187.1:0-4324 GCA_036394355.1 Allostellaceae bacterium
CGAGCGCGCCACCTCGATCACCCGCCAGCGTGCCCGCAAGCTCTCGGCGTCGGCGGCAAGATCCGCCGCCGAGGTGCCGCTCGCCGCGGCGCGCAGCACGAAGCCCTCGCCGGTCCCGGCGATCTCGCGCAGCACCGCGCCAAGCCGCTCGCGCTCGGCCGGCGGGACGCCCTTCCCTGCGGTAACGCCAGCCCGTCCTGGTGTGAAGTCGAGGAAGCGGCCGGCAAGACGCAGCCGGGTCGACACGCCCACGGCCTTGTCGGCGCGCGCCTCCTTGGTCACCTGAACGGCGATCGTTTCGCCTTCGTGGAGCGCGACGATGCCGGCACCCGGCGCGGCGTCCTCGGCGCTGAGGAAAGCGGGGCGGTCGAGGCCGATATCGACCAGCGCTGCCGGCAGCTCAGGCTTGAGCGCGACGACGCGACCGAGGATCATTTCGCCGACGCGGCCCATGCGTGCGCCGGCGCGGAAGACGCGCAGCTCCCGCAGCGCCTCGTCCTCGAGCAGCGCCGCCCACAGCTCGCCGGGCGATGCGGCGATGAGCAGCGTGCGGCTCACCGGCCGGGCGGCGCAAGCCGCCGCGCCCGCTCGAAGCCGTGGCCGGCGAGGAGGTTGACCGTCTCGAACAGCGGCAGACCGACCACGTTGGAATAGGAGCCGATGATCTGGCGGATGAAGCGCGCCGCGAGCCCCTGTATGGCGTAGCCGCCGGCCTTGCCCTGCCATTCGCCGGCGGCGAGATAGTCGGCGATCTCGCCGGCATCGAGCCGCTTGAAGATCACCGCCGTCTCAGTGCGCCGGCTCACCTGCCGCCCGTCGGGCAGGACCAGGGCGATGCCGCCATGGACACGGTGGCGCCGCCCGGACAGCAGCAACAGGCAGCGCCGCGCGGTGTCGGCGTCGGAAGCCTTGGGCAGGATGCGCCGGCCGCAGGCGACCACCGTGTCGGCGCCCAGCACGAAGGCGCCTGGATGGCGCGCGGCGACCAGGCGCGCCTTGGCCTCGGCGAGCCGGAGCGCGTGGCGCGCCGGCAGCTCGCGCGGCAGCGGCGTCTCGTCGACATGCGCGGGGTCGACGGTATCGGGAGACAGGGCGATCTGGGCGAGAAGGGCAAGGCGGCGGGGCGACGCCGACGCCAGCACTAGGCGCTGCTCAGGCACGATCGCGCGGCCCCGGCCGCGGCTACTTGAAGCGGAAGGTGATGCGGCCTTCGCTCAGGTCATAGGGCGTCATCTCGACATTGACCCGGTCGCCCGCCAGCACGCGGATGCGGTTGTTCCGCATCTTGCCGGAGGTATGCGCGAGCAGCTGATGGTCATTGTCGAGTTTCACCCTGAACATGGCATTGGGCAGCAACTCGATCACCGTTCCGGAAAATTCGATCAAATCTTCTTTCGCCATTCCTCGTCCGCTGGTTGCCTCGGCCTGAAGGCCGAAACCGCGACAAAGATCGTGGGACGCTTGCTCGCGGTCAAGCCCTCCCCGCGCCGCCGTCCGCCATTACAAGTTCCCGGCCGGCCCCAGCGGAAACCGCTCGAGCAGGCGCTTGCGCAGCTGGTCGCGCACCATGCGGTAGGCGTCGAGCATCTCTTCGCGGCTGCCTTCGACCGCGGTCGGGTCGAGCATCGGCCAGAACTCGACCTCGCAGGCCATGGTGCGCGTGAGCTCGACCGCGCTGTGCTGCGCCTCCGGCGACAGCGAGATCACGAGATCGAAGGACGTGTCCTCGAGATCGTCGAAGGTCTTGGTGCGGTGCTTGCTGATGTCGATGCCGATCTCGTCCATCACCGCCACGGCGAAAGGATCGATCTCGCCGGCCCGGACGCCGGCGGAATCGACATAGATGTGCCGGCCGTGCAGATGCCTGAGCAGCGCTTCGGCCATCGGCGAGCGGATCGAATTGAAGGTGCAGGCGAGGAGCACGCTCGACGGAAGCCGCGCCATGGCCCGCTCAGGCCCTGATATGCAGCACGCAGAGAAGCGTGAAGAGCCGGCGCGCGGTGCTGAGATCGATCGCCACGCGCTCGGCCAAACGCTTGCGCAACAGCTCCGAGCCCTCGTTGTGCAGCGCGCGCCGCCCCATGTCGATCGCCTCGATGCGCGACGGGCTCGCCGTGCGGATCGCCTGGTAGTAGCTCTCGCAGACCAGGAAATAGTCCTTGACGATGCTGCGGAAGGGCGAGAGCGGCAGGAGCAGCCGCTCGATCAGCGTCTCGTCGGTCGCGCGGATATCGAGGACCAGCCGGTTCTCCTCGGTACCGAGATGCAGATGGAACGGCCCGCTTGCGGGCGCGACCGGCGCGAAGCTGTTCTCCTCGAGCAGGTCGAAGACGGCGACCGCCCGCTCATGCTCGATGTCGGCATTGCGGCGTACGACGCTGCGCTCGTCGAGAGTGATCTTGGCGATACGCTGGTCGGTATCGGCCATGCTGTCGCTCAGCGACGCGGCAGGTTCAGCCTGATCGCGACCGACAGCGCGTGTGCGTCGAGCCCTTCGGCGCGGGCGAGCGTGACGGCCGCGGGCCCGATCGCGCGCAGGCTCTCGGCATCGCACGCCAGCAGCGAGGTACGCTTGAGGAAATCGAGGACGCCGAGCCCCGAGGAGAAACGCGCGCTGCGCGCCGTCGGCAGGACGTGGTTGGGCCCGGCGACGTAATCGCCGACCGCCTCGGGCGTGTGGCGGCCGAGGAAGATGGCGCCGGCATTGCGCACCTTGCCGGCAAACCCCTCGGCATCGTCGAGCGCCACCTCGAGATGCTCGGGCGCGAGACGGTCCACCAGCGGCACCGCCTCGTCCCAGCTCGCGACGGTGATGATGGCCCCATGTGCGCGCCAGCTCGCGCCGGCAATCGATTGGCGCGGCAAAGCGGCGAGATGGCGATCGACGGCGGTCGCGACTTCGTCGGCAAAGGACTTGTCGTCGGTCATGAGGATCGCCTGCGACGCGGCGTCGTGCTCGGCCTGGGACAGGAGATCGGCGGCGATCCACGCCGGGTCATTGCCGCCGTCGGCGACGACGAGGATCTCCGAGGGGCCGGCGATCATGTCGATGCCCACGGTGCCGAAGACGCGCCGCTTTGCCGCTGCGACATAGGCGTTGCCCGGCCCGACGACCTTGTCGACCGCGGCGATCGTCGCGGTGCCGTAGGCGAGCGCGCCGACCGCCTGTGCGCCACCAATGCGGTAGACCTCGTCGACGCCGGCGAGAGCGGCAGCGGCGAGCACCAGCGGATTGAGCACGCCGTCGGGCGACGGCACCGCCATCACGAGGCGCTCGACGCCGGCGACCTTGGCGGGGACGGCGTTCATCAGCACCGAGGACGGATAGGCCGCGGTTCCGCCGGGGACGTAGATCCCGACTGCAGCGATGGGGCGCCAGCGCGAGCCGAGCCGCACGCCCGCCGCGTCCGTGAACGAGAAGTCTGCCGGGATTTGCCGGCGGTGGTAAGCCTCGATCCGCTCCGCGGCGAAACGCAGGGCGTCCAGTGTCTCGGGCGCGCATGACGCCGATGCGGCAGCGATGTCCGTGGCAGGAATGCGCATCGTCGCCGGCGTCAGCACGAGGCGGTCGAGGCGCCTGGTGCATTCGATCACCGCCGCGTCGCCGCGCGCCTTCACATCGGCGAGGATCACGGCGACCACCGCGTCCACATCCGCTTCCATCTCGCGCTTGGCCGAAAGCAGCGCGGCGAAATCGGCGACGAAGCTCTTGGCGCGCGTGTCGAGCCTAAGCGGCATCGGCGGCCTCGCGGAACCGCTCGATCCAGCCGGTGACCTCGTCGGCGCGGGTCTTGAGGGCGGCGCGGTTGACGATGAAGCGCGAGGTGATGTCGGCGATGCGCTCGATCTCGACGAGCCCGTTGGCCTTGAGCGTCGAGCCGGTCTGCACGAGATCGACGATCTGCCGGCTCAGCCCGATGGTGGGCGCGAGCTCCATCGCGCCGTTGAGCTTGATGCACTCGGCCTGGACGCCGCGCGCGGCGAAATGCCGGCGCGTGATCTCCGGGTACTTGGTGGCGATGCGCACGTGGCTCCAGCGCGACGGATCGTCCCGGCCGACATCCTCGGCCGGCCCGGCCACCACCAGCCGGCAATGTCCGACCTTGAGATCGAGCGGCGCATAGATCTCGGGATATTCGAATTCCATCAGCACGTCGTTGCCGGCGACGCCGATATGCGCAGCGCCGAAGGCGACGAAGGTGGCGACGTCGAAATTGCGCACGCGGATGACGTCGAGGCCGGGATGATTGGTGGCAAAGCGCAGCTGGCGCGAGTCGGGATCGTCGAAGGCGTGCTCGATCTCGATCCCGGCGCGCCGCACCAC
>DASWFH010000188.1:0-1874 GCA_036394355.1 Allostellaceae bacterium
GGGCCCGGCGATCGCCGCGAAGAGCGCGTCGCGCCGGTCGGCGAAGACGGTGAGCGCGTCGGCATCGAGCACGACCGCGCGCCGGGTCGCCAGCGCCGCGAGCACGTTGTGCCGCATCGCCTCGCCGGTGCCGCCGCCCGGCCCGAGCAGGATCGCGTTGCGTCGCTCGTCGGCGAGCAAATCCGGGAAGTCTTCCGCGCGCGCCACCGGACGGACGATCACGGCGGTGAGCGAGGCGGCGTAAACCGGCCAGGCGACGGCGGGCGCGGCGACGGTGACGAGGCCGGCGCCGATGCGTGCGGCGGCGCGCGCGGCCAGCCGCGCCGCGCCGGTCATCAGCTCGCCGCCGGCGACCAGCGCGTGGCCGCGCCGGTATTTATGCGTGTCGAGCCGCGGCCAGGGATACGCCTCGAGCCAGAGCGCCGGCGCGTTCTCGCAGGTCTTGGGCGCGATGCGCTCCAGCACGGAAGCGGGAATGCCGATATCGGCGAGGACGGTCTGGCCGCAGAGCATGCGCCCCGGCAGCAGCAGGTGGCCGGGCTTCTTGCGGAAGAAAGTCACGGTGACCGAAGCGGGCGCGGCGGCGCCCCTGACCTCGCCGGTGGCGCCGTCGAGCCCGCTCGGCACGTCGACGGCCACGCTGGCGAGCCTGCTTGCGGCGAGCGCCTCGATCATGCTGCGGGACGCGCCGTCGACCGGCCGCGACAAGCCGGCACCGAAGATGGCATCGATGGCAAGGCCGGCGCCGTCGAGCAAAGGCGGGGTCAACGGCTCCACCGTGCCGCGCCACAGCATGGCGTGGTGCGCCGCCTCGCCGGTGAGCCGCCCGACCTCGCCCAGGAGACCCAGGCGCACCGGCCAGCCCGCGGCGGCCAGGCGGCGCGCGGCCACGAAGCCGTCGCCGCCATTGTTGCCCGGGCCGCATAGCACGGCGACCGGGCGCGGCGACCAGCGCTCGGCGACGGCGGCGGCGACGGCACGCCCGGCCTTCTCCATCAGCTCGATGCCGGAAATGCCGGCGGCGATCGCGGCGCGATCGGCCTCGGCCATCTCCGCCGGGGTCAGGAGCGCGTATTCGTCGGCACGCATGCGAGCGAGTCTAGCCTGCCGCCGCGGGATGCACAGCCCACCCTCGTCCGTTATCGGATGCAGATTGCCCGGCGCCGCCCCATATATTGGCCATAGGGGCAGGTGCCGATGAGCCTTGGGAGGGCAGCCATGTCGACCCGCTACATTGCAGCCAGACTTATGCGGACGGTCCTCTGCGGCATTCTCGTCGCGGCTGCCGTTGCGATGACGGCCGCCCAAGCCTCGGCGCATGGCCGCGGCCACGTGTTCTTCGGCTTCAACGCTTGGGCGCCGTCTTACTACTACCCACCGCCCTATTACTACCCGCCCTATTATTACCCGCCGGCCTATTACTACCCGCCCCCCGTCGTCTACGCGCCCGCCCCGGCCTACGGCACGGTGCAGCCGCTGCCGCCGCCCGCCTCGCCCGCCTATCAGGACGGCAGCGGACAGACCTGCCGCGAATACCAGACGACCGTGCAGGTCGACGGCCAGTGGCAGCCGAGCTACGGCACCGCCTGCCTGCAGCCCGACGGCACCTGGCGCATCGTCAACTGAGCTGAGCTGAGCGCCGCGCCGCACGCCCGGCCGTGCTTGACGGTGCGGCACGGAGGCTGTAGCACGGCCCTCGGTGGCGGGTGTAGCTCAGTTGGTTAGAGCGCCAGATTGTGATTCTGGATGTCGCCGGTTCGAGCCCGGTCACTCGCCCCATATTCTCCGCCATCTCGCACAATGCTGTGGCGCAGCGGCGCCGCCGGGCAGCGCGGCGGTGCACCGATAGTTAAGACATCCCTGCCATGGTTGCC
>DASWFH010000189.1:0-9918 GCA_036394355.1 Allostellaceae bacterium
TGGTCGGAGTGAGAGGATTTGAACCTCCGGCCCCTGCCTCCCGAAAGCAGTGCTCTACCAGGCTGAGCTACACTCCGGCGCCCGGCGATATACCGCCTTCCGCGGCCGGCCGCAACCACCCAATCAGTAACCGCGCGCCAAGCAGAAATCGATCGCCTCGTCGAGCGCCCGCCGCTCGGACCCGTCGCGGAACGGCGCCAAGGCGCGGCGCGCCGTCTCGGCGTATTGCCGCGCCCGATCGAGGGTCGCGCGCAACGTGCCATGCCGCGTCATCAGCTCGATGGCGCGCTCCAAATCCCCCTCCTGCTGCTCGAGCTCCTCGAGCGCACGCCGCCAGAAGCCGCGCTCTGCCTCGCTGGCCGAGCGCAACGCCAACACCACCGGCAGCGTGATCTTCCCCTCCCGAAAATCATCCCCCACCGTCTTGCCCAGCTCGGTCTGTTGCGCCGAGTAGTCCAGCATGTCGTCGACGAGCTGGAAGGCGATGCCGAGATTGCGGCCATAGACCTCGAGCGCCTGTTCTTCGTCTTTCGGGCGTCCGGCGAGCACCGCGCCGATGCGGCTCGCTGCGGCAAAGAGCTGTGCCGTCTTGGCCTGAATCACCGCGAGATAGGATTCTTCGGTCGTCTCGGTATCGTTCGAGGTCACGAGCTGCAGCACCTCGCCCTCGGCGATGATGGCCGAAGCCTGCGACAATATGTCGAGCACCGCGAGCGAGCCGTCCTCGACCATCAGCTGGAAGGCGCGGCTGAAGAGGAAGTCGCCGACGAGCACCGAGCATTTGTTGCCCCATACCGCGTTCGCCGTGGCGAGCCCGCGGCGGAGATCGCTGGCGTCGACGACGTCGTCGTGGAGGAGCGTCGCGGTATGGATGAATTCGACGGCGGCCGCGAGCGCGATGTGGCGGTCGCCGCGATAGCCGCACATGCGCGCGGTCGCCAAAGTCAGCATCGGCCGCAGCCGCTTGCCGCCCGCCGCGATGATGTGGCCGGCGAGCTGCGGGATCAGCGCCACCGGGCTCTGCATGCGCTCGAGGATGAGCGTATTGACACCATCGAGATCGGATCTGAGCAGGGCGGTAAGCCGGTCGAGCGTCGCCGGCTTGACCTCGTCACCTCGCGCACTTGCCACCAGCGCCACGCGGAATTCCCCTCTCCCACCCGTGCGGCCGGCGCTTGCTTGACGGGGCTCCGACCGCAGGCGAGCATAGAAGGCTTGCAGAAGCGGTCAAGCCCGGTCGGCCGCGGGCGCCAGCATAGCACCTGCGCGAGCCCATGAAGGAATTGGTCCGCACCAACGATCCAGTACGTCTGTCTTGGCTGCAGGCACTGCTCGCCGGCGCCGGCATCGAGACCATCATTCTCGACACCCATACCAGCATCATCGAAGGCAGCATCGGCGCCATTCCGCGCCGCCTCATGGTGAGCGCGGACGATCACCGCCGCGCCTGCGCGGTGCTGGCCGAGGCCGGGGAGGCGGCGGGTTGACCGCGCCCGCATCCGACCTGCCTTACAGCGAGGACATGCTCCTGGGCGGCCGCGTCAGGCTGCGCCAGCCGCGCCAAGGCTACCGCGCGGCCATCGATCCGGTGCTGCTGGCGGCGGCGGTGCCCGCCGGCCCGGCCGACTCCGTGCTCGACATCGGCTGCGGCGCAGGAGCGGCGGCGCTGTGCCTGGCCATGCGCATCGAAGGCTGCCGCGTCACCGGCATCGAGGCGCAGCGCGACCTCGTCCATCTCGCCAACGACAACGTCGCGCTGAACGGTCTCTTTGGCCGCGTCGTGGCGGTGCAGGGCGACCTGTTGCGTCCGCCGCCGCGCCTCGAGCCGGGCAGCTTCGCCCACGTCATGGCGAACCCGCCCTTTCTCGAGGACGGTACGGCGAGCGCGCCGCCCGATGCAGCGAAGGCGGCGGCTCATATCGAGGGTGAAGCCGACCTTGCGGCTTGGGTGCGTTTCGCGCTGATGATGGCGCGGCCCAAGGGCAGCATCACCTTCATTCACCGCGCTGACCGCATGGAGCAGCTGCTGGCGCAGCTTTCGGGGCGCGCCGGCGAGATCGTGGTATTTCCGCTGTGGGCCGGGCAAGACAAGCCGGCCAAGCGCGTCATCGTGCGCGCGCGCAAGAGCATGGCGACGCCGACCCGGCTCACACCGGGGCTCGTGCTGCACGAGCCCGACGGGCGCTACACGCCGGCGGCGGAAGCCGTGCTGCGCGGGGGAGCGGCGCTGCAACTCTGAGCGATGCTTCTTATTCGATCTCGCCCGACCGGCGCGTATCCGGCTGGTCGCCCTTGCCAATCCCCCCGGCTCGTGCCCATGTTCTTGGTCCATGAACCTCATCGACGATCTCCTGCAGAAGGTCCCCCTGGAGCGGTTCCGCAATCCGCCGCCGCAGGTGGCGGTCCTGCGTTTCGACGGTCTCATCGGCATGCGCGGGCCGCGTGGGTTGTCGCTGCGCCGTTTTGCGCCCGCGATCGAGCGCGCCTTCGGCCTGCGCAACCTCAAGGCCGTGGCGCTGGCCGTCAATTCGCCGGGCGGCTCGCCCGCGCAGTCCTCGCTGCTGTTCCGCCGTATCCGCCAACTCGCCGAGGAGAAGGACGTGCCGGTGGTCGCCTTCGCCGAAGATGTGGCGGCCTCCGGCGGCTATTGGCTCGCGCTCGCGGCGGACGAAGTGTTCGCCGAAGAGACTTCGCTGGTGGGATCGATCGGCGTCATCACCGCGAGCTTCGGCTTCGTCGACGCGCTACGCAAGCTCGGCGTGCAGCGCCGCCTCTATACCGCGGGCGAGAACAAGTCGCTGCTCGATCCCTTCCTCACCGAGGATCCCAAGGGGGTCGAGCGCCTGACCTCGCTGCAGCGCGACATGCATGAGAGCTTCAAGGACCTCGTGCGCCTGCGCCGTGCCGCCAAGCTCAAGGCCGAGGAGAGCGTGCTGTTCAGCGGCGAAGTGTTCACCGGTCGACGCGCGCTCGAGCTCGGCCTGATCGACGGCATCGGCGATTTGCGCGGCGTCATGCGCCAACGCTACGGCGACACGGTGAAGCTGCGCGTCGTCGAGCCCGAGCGCCGGCGCTTCTCCTTCCTCTCCTGGTTCGGCCTGCCGCGCCGCCCCGACATCGCCGACGTCGCCGCCGACCTTTTGGCGCGCCTCGAGGAGCGCCTGATCTGGGCCCGGTTCGGGCTTTAGAAGATAGAACTTACGTGTCCGCTATAGCCTGATCTGCAGCGGCAATCGCCGCGCACCCTGACCGAACAAACCGCCGAGCGCCTGCTCAGCGGTTTTTCTTTGCCCGCCGCCGGTCGGGCAATGAACGACCGGCACTGACATAAGGACCCCAATCTTGATGACCGCAGCTTTGACGGGCCGCGCCGATGCGCGCGGCACGATGCGGCCGCGCACGCTCGCGTGCACCGCCGATGGCATCTGGCTCTGGCCGGGCACGCCGCTCACCGAAAGGCGCGGCGTCGCGCTCGTGCCGATCCCGACCCCTCAGCTTTACCAGCATGTAGCGACGCTGCATGGACCGGCCGTTCACGCAGCCGCGCTTGCGCGCGTGATCGAGCGCGCCGCGGCGTGTCTGAACATGGGCTGGCTCGAAGAAGCCGAGCGGGTCCTTGCGGCCGCCCCGCTGCCGCCGGTCAGCTTCGACGGCGCGGCGCTCATGCAGGCGATCGGCAGACGACTCAGCGTCAGCGTTCCGGACGTAGAGATCGCCGGATGGCCGAGCGCTTCGCCGCCCGCGCTTTTCGAGCAGTTAGCGCGCGTGCATGACCGCAAGATAGCGGTCGCGCTCGCCCTCGAGCCGGTCTTCAACCCCGATCTTCAGCGCGTCGCGCCCGCCAACGTCCCCTTCGATCCGACGCGCCATCCGCGATGGCCCGCAGGGCAGCCCGATGGCGGCCAGTTCCGGCCGCGCGATGGCAATGGGATCCTGCCGGTCCAATGGCAAGGAGCTGCGGTCCGTATCGCTGCACGATTGTTGGCGCGCCTCTGGCGCCTGCTTCGGCGTCCGCCCAAGTTGCCCGAGCCAAGCGAGCCTAGTCCTCCGCCGCCACGCTCTGAACCGGCGCCAGAGCCGCCGCCGCCAGAGCCGCCGGACGAGCAAAACCCACCGGGGATCGGTCACAACCGGCCACCGGAGGACGAGACCTCGCATCCTGAAACTGATGCGGGGGAGGGTCAGGCGCCGATCAAGGCTAAGCCGCCCGCCCCGCCATCCGAATGGCCGTTCGAAATACCAACCGAAACGCCGGCGGATGCAAAGGACATCAGCCTCTACGGACGACGCGTGTCTAATGCTATCCGGGAGGCGCTAAACAAGAACGACGAAAGAGCCCTCAAGGAGATCGCCGACGCGGTATCGAAAGCGCCTTGGCTCTCTGACCAGATCGAGAACATTCTCACCGACCAAGATCCGCCACGCGATCTCGACGAGCTGATCGAAAGGGCGCGGCAGGGCGCCCGTCCCGGCTACAATCGGCATCACATCGTCGAGCAGGGAAAACAAAATGACGATCTATCGTCAGCGCGCATTCAGTCGGACGACAACATCGCCCTCATTCCGACATACAAGCACTGGAGGATCACCACCTATTACCAGACCAAACAAGAGGCACTCGGGGGATTAACACCCCGAGAATACCTAAGGGGCAAGAGCTTTGAAGAGCGTTACCTTTTTGGACTCAGAGTGTTGAAAAAATTTGGAGTGCTGAAATGAACCCGAACGACTTTTCCAATATGGCAACCGACGAGTTAACTGCCGTGTACATCGACCTTTCTGTAAGAGAGGCAGAAGCCATAGATAGGCAGGAAATGGGGAAGGTGAAAACGTTGTACGGTCAGCTGCAAGCTATCTGCACTGTTCTTCGTGCTCGTGGTCCGGAAGCCCGACGCGTGTTGGTGCCACTCCTCGGACACCGCAATGCGCAGCTGCGCCTGAACGCCGCAAAGGAATTGCTGGCCGTAGTGCCAGATCAGGCGCGTGCTACGTTGGAGAACATTGCTGCGCACGGGCCGGATCAACAGAGTGGGGATGCAGGAATGACCCTGCAGCTCCTTGAGGACGGTGTTTTCAAGCCAACGTAAGCGCCGGCTTGACCCGCCGCCGCTCTCTCCCCTAGACCGACGCATGTTCGGCTTCAGCTTCAGCAAGCTGCTGCTTCTCGTCTCGCTCATCGTCATCGTCTGGGTCGCCTTCCGGTATGCGAAGCGGGTCGAGGCGATCCGGCGTGTGCTGCGCGAGGAGATGCAGCGGCGCCAGGCGGCGCGGCGCCCGCGGCCGCTGCCCGCCGAAGACCTCGTCAAATGCACGCCCTGCGGCGCCTATGTCGCCGCGCGCAGCGCCACCGCCTGCGGCCGCGCCGATTGCCCGTGGGGCCGCTGAGCCCGTCTCCTTCGCCTTGACCCCCCGCGGCGGCGCGTCTATGTTGCGCCGCACCCTAAACCCTTGCCGGACAATGGGATGGTGGCCGCGGCCGCTACCGGGAACAGCTTTCAGGCGCTCATCCTCAAGCTCCAGGATTATTGGGCCCGACAAGGCTGCGTCATCCTCCAGCCCTATGACGTCGAGATGGGCGCGGGCACCTTTCATCCCGCCACCACCTTGCGCGCGCTCGGCCCCCAGCCGTGGAAGGCCGCCTACGTCCAGCCCTCGCGCCGCCCGACCGACGGCCGCTATGGCGAGAACCCCAACCGGCTCCAGCATTACTACCAGTTCCAGGTGATCCTGAAGCCGGCGCCGGCCGAGAGCCAGCAGCTTTATCTCGACAGCCTCGTCGCGCTCGGCATCGACGTGCAGCGGCACGACATCCGCTTCGTCGAAGACGATTGGGAGAGCCCGACGCTCGGCGCGTGGGGGCTCGGCTGGGAGGTGTGGCTCGACGGCATGGAGGTGTCGCAATACACCTATTTCCAGCAGGTCGGCGGCATCGAATGCGACCCGGTCTCGACCGAGCTCACCTATGGGCTCGAGCGGCTCGCCATGTATGTGCAGGGCGTCGAGAACGTCTACGCCCTCGACTACAACGGCGCCGGCATACGTTACGGCGACGTGTTCAAGCGGGCCGAATACGAATTCTCCGTCTACAATTTCGAAGTAGCCGACACCGGGCTGCTGCTCCGCCACTTCGCCGATGCCGAGACGGAATGCCGCGCGCTGCTCGACCGCGGCCTGGCCCTCCCCGCCTACGACCAGTGCATCAAGGCGAGCCACACCTTCAACCTGCTCGACGCCCGCGGCGTCATCTCCGTGACCGAGCGCGCGGCCTACATCGCGCGGGTGCGCGCGCTCGCCAAGGCGTGCTGCGAGGCCTGGCTCGCGCTCCCGGCGCGCGCCGCCTGAGCCGATATGGCCGAGCTTCTTCTTGAGCTGCTCACCGAAGAGATCCCCGCGCGCATGCAGGCGCGCGCGGCGGAAGATCTCCATCGCCTCGCCGGCGAAAGGCTCGCGGCCGCCGGCCTCACTTTTTCCGAGGCGCACAGCTTCGTCACGCCGCGCCGCCTGACGCTGCTGGTGGAAGGCCTGCCGACCGCGCAGCCCGATGTCAGCGAAGAGCGCCGCGGCCCGCGCGTCGGCGCGCCGCCCAACGCCGTCGAGGGCTTCCTCAAATCGGCCGGCATCTCCTCGCTCGAGCAATGCGAGCAGCGCGACACCGGCAAGGGCGTGTTCTACTTCGCCACCATCCGCCGCGCCGGCCGTGCCACGGCCGAGGTCGTGCCGGCGCTGCTGCGCGCGCTGATCGTCGAATTTCCCTGGCCCAAATCCATGCGCTTCCCGGCCGCCGGCTTCCGCTGGGTGCGGCCGCTGACCAGCGCGCTCTGCCTGTTCGACGGCAAGGTGCTGCCGCTCGACCTCGACAGCGTGCCCGTCGGCAACGCGACGCGCGGCCACCGCTTCCTCTCTCCCGCTAGTTTCACCGTCGGCAGCTTCGCCGAGTACCGGCAGAAGCTCCGCGACGCCCGCGTGATCCTGCGCGCCGAGGACCGCAGCAAGGCCATCTCGCTCGCTCTTTATGAGAAGGCCGCGGAAGCCGGCCTCACCGTAAAGGATGATCCGGCCTTGCTGGAGGAAGTGACCGGTCTCGTCGAATGGCCGGTCGTCTTGATGGGCGCCACCGATCCCACCTTCCTCGATCTCCCGCCGGAAGTGCTGACGACGTCGATGCGCGCGCATCAGAAATACTTCGCCTGCCTCGACCGCGGCGGCAACCTCGCGTCGCGCTTCCTCCTCGTCTCCAATATGGTCGCCGATGATGGCGGCAAGGCAATCGTCGCCGGCAATGAGCGCGTGCTGCGTGCACGCCTGTCCGATGCGCGCTTCTTCTGGGAGCAGGACCGCAAGGTGGCGCTGGCCGCGCGCGTGCCAAAGCTCGCCGAGCGCGTGTTCCACGCCAAGCTCGGCACCGTCCTCGACAAGGTCGGGCGGATGGCGCGGCTCGCCGAGACGCTGATCCCCTATATCTCCGGCGCCGACCCGCAGAAGGTCGCGCGCGCGGCCGAGCTCGCCAAGGCCGACCTCTCGACCGGCATGGTCGGCGAGTTTCCTGAGCTGCAGGGCGTCATGGGCCGTTACTACGCGCTCAACGACGGCGAGCCGCCGGAGGTGGCCGACGCCATCGCCGAGCATCATTCCCCGCTCGGCCCCAACGATCGCTGCCCGAGCGCGCCGGTGAGCATCGCCGTGGCGCTGGCGGACAAGATCGACACGCTCGCGGGATTTTTCTCGATCGACGAAATGCCCACGGGCTCGAAAGACCCCTATGCACTTCGACGTGCGGCTTTGGGCATTATTAGAGTCATCTTGGAGAATCAGCTTCGCATTCCTCTTCTCACCGTCTTCAGCACGGGCGCCCGCGAAGTCGAGCCCTGGGCCCGACTGCATGATGATCGCTCAAAACAGCCAAACTTGGGGTCGCCGAGGGTGCTATTGGGCCAACGGCCGCTGGTCGTAGACCTTCTGCTTTCCTTTTTCGCCGACCGCCTCAAGGTCCATCTGCGCGAGCAGGGCGTCCGCCACGACCTCATCGCCGCCGTGTTCGCGCTGGGCAACGAGGACGACCTGATCCGGCTCCTTGCGCGAGTCGCCGCGCTCGATGCGTTCCTCAAGACCGAGGACGGCGCCAATCTGCTGGTCGCTTACCGTCGCGCCGCCAACATCGTGCGGATCGAGGAGAAGAAGGACGGCCGCTCCTATGCCGAGCCGCCCGATCCGAAGCTCCTGGCCGAGCCGGCCGAAGCCACCCTGGCCGCCGCGCTCGAGCAGGCGAGAGCGCGCAGCGCCGCGGCGCTCGAGCGGGAGGCCTTTACCGAGGCGGTGGCGGCGCTGGCCGTTTTGCGCCTTCCGGTCGATGAATTTTTTGCCCGCGTAACCGTTAATTGCGACAATAGGGACCTGCGCGCGAACCGGCTGCGGCTGTTGGCCCGGATCCGCGACACACTCAACCAGGTTGCCGATTTCTCGCAGATCGAAGGGTAGGTGGGTGATGGCGAAGTGGGTCTACAGTTTTGGCGGGGGCAGCGCCGAGGGGCGCGCCGAGATGAAGAACCTGCTCGGCGGCAAGGGCGCCAACCTTGCCGAGATGAGCAATCTGGCTCTGCCGGTCCCCCCCGGCTTCACCATCACCACCGAGGTGTGCACCTATTTCTACGCCAACAACAAGACCTACCCGAAGGACCTCAAGGAGCAGGCCGAGGCGGCGCTCAGGAAGCTGGAGTCCTCGCTCGGCGCCAAGTTCGGCGATCCCGCCGACCCACTTCTCGTCTCCGTGCGCTCGGGCGCGCGCGCCTCGATGCCCGGCATGATGGACACGGTGCTCAACCTCGGCCTCAACGACACCACCATCGAAGGGTTGGCCAAGCGCAGCGGTGATGCGCGCTTCGCCTATGACAGCTACCGCCGCTTCATCCAGATGTACGGGCAGGTAGTGCTGGGCGTCGACCACCATCACTTCGAGGATCTGCTGGAGAACGCCAAGCTCGATTTGGGCGTCACGCTCGACACCGAGCTCACCGCCGATGACTGGAAGGAAGTGGTCGCCGGCTACAAGGAGGTGGTGCGGCGCGAGTTGGGCAGGCCCTTTCCGCAGGACCCGCAGGAGCAGCTGTGGGGCGCCGTCGGCGCCGTGTTCGGCTCGTGGATGAACCAGCGCGCCATTACCTACCGCCGCCTGCACGGCATCCCCGCCGATTGGGGCACCGCCGTCAATGTGCAGGCGATGGTGTTCGGCAATATCGGCGACGACTGCGCCACCGGCGTCGCCTTCACCCGCAACCCCTCGACCGGCGCCAACGAGTTCTACGGCGAGTACCTCGTCAACGCCCAGGGCGAGGATGTCGTCGCCGGCATCCGCACGCCGCAGCACCTGACGCTCGCCGGCAAGAAGGCCAACAACTCGCCGCTTCCGGCGATGGAAGAGGTGATGCCGCAGGTCTTCGCCGAGCTGCAGAAGACGCGCGCCAAGCTCGAGCAGCATTACCGCGACATGCAGGACATCGAGTTCACGGTGCAGCAGGGCAAGCTCTTCATGCTGCAGACCCGCACCGGCAAGCGCACCGCGCCGGCGGCGCTCAAGATCGCTGTCGCGATGGCGCAGAGCGGGCTCATCACCAAGGAGGAGGCGATCCGCCGCATCGAGCCCGAATCGCTCGACCAGCTGCTCCACCCAACGCTCGACCCGAAGGCGGCGAAGACCGTGCTGGCGCGCGGTCTGCCGGCCTCGCCGGGCGCGGCCTCGGGCGCGGTGGTGTTTTCGGCCGACGTAGCGGAGGCGCGGGCGGCCAAGAACGAAGCGGTGATCCTCGTGCGCATCGAGACGAGTCCCGAGGACATCCACGGCATGCATGCCGCCAAGGGCATCCTCACCACGCGCGGCGGCATGACCAGCCACGCCGCGGTGGTGGCGCGCGGCATGGGCCGCCC
>DASWFH010000190.1:0-1649 GCA_036394355.1 Allostellaceae bacterium
GCGCAGCGCGCCGGGCGCGCGCTGCAGGCCGGTGACGGTGACGTCGCCGGCGAGCCTGATGTCGGGCCGCAGCAGGAACCAGGCCGGCGTATCCTTGACGCCGATCTGCGACAGCTGATCGAGCTTCTTGTCCCAGTAGTAGACGGTGTCGTTGGTGCAGACGATGAGCACCGGCACCGGATCGTCATAGACGATGCGCATCTTGCCGGGGCGTTGCAGATAGATGGTGCCGGCGGCGACGCTGCCGTCCTGCGCGAATTGCTGGAACCGCGACTGCAGCGTCTTGATGCCGTTCAGGTATTCCTGCACGCGCGTGAGGTCGTCCTGATCCTGCGGCGTGAGCGCTGCCGCGCGCGGCGCGGCGCGCGCCGGCACGCCCGACGCGGCCAGCGCGGCAAAGCCGAGGAGCGAGGCGAGCAGCCGCCGGCGCGGCCAGAGGAGAGTGTCGTCGTTCATCATGGACGTTCTACGGTAGGAGAACGCCGAGCGTTCCCGCGAAGTAAAAAGGCGGCTGCCGAAGGAAACGCGACCCGCGTGCGGCCCTTGCAGAAAATAGGAACCGGCCCGCGCCCGATCAATCGATATTGCGCGCCAGCACTTCGCGTTTGCCGACATGGTTGGCGGTGCTGACGACGCCCTCGGACTCCATGCGCTCGATGATGCGCGCGGCGCGATTGTAGCCGATCTGCAGGTGGCGCTGGACGAAGCTCGTCGACGCCTTGCGCTCGCGGCACACCAGCGCCACCGCCTGGTCATAGAGCGCATCGCCCGAGCCGCCCTCGCCGTCGCCGCCGAGCAGCGCAGCGCCCTCTTCCTCCTCGTCCGCGGTGATCTCGTCGACATAGACCGGCGCGCGGCCGTGGTCCTTGAGGAAGCGCACGACCGCCTCGACTTCCTGGTCGGAGACGAAGGGACCGTGGACGCGGGTGATGCGGCCGCCGCCCTGCATGTACAGCATGTCGCCGCGCCCCAGGAGCTGCTCGGCCCCGGCCTCGCCGAGGATGGTGCGGCTGTCGATCTTCGAGGTCACCTGGAAGCTGATGCGCGTCGGGAAATTCGCCTTGATGGTGCCGGTGATGACGTCGACCGAGGGGCGCTGCGTCGCCATGACGATGTGGATGCCGGCGGCGCGCGCCATCTGCGCCAGGCGCTGGACCACCGCCTCGATGTCCTTCCCGGCCATCAGCATGAGGTCGGCCATCTCGTCGACGACGACGATGATGAGCGGCAAGGGCGTGGTGTCGAGCGGCTGGTCCTCGAAGACCGGCTCGCCCGTCTCGGCATCGAACCCCGTCTGCACCCGGCGCGTCAGCGTCTCGCCGCGCGCCTCGGCGTCGGCGAGGCGCTGGTTGTAGCCCTCCATGTTGCGCACGCCGAGCTTCGACATGGCGCGGTAGCGGTTCTCCATCTCGCGCACCGTCCATTTGAGCGCCACCACCGCCTTTCTCGGATCGGTCACCACGGGGCACAGCAGATGCGGGATGCCGTCATACATCGACAGCTCCAGCATCTTGGGGTCGATCATGATGAAGCGGCACTGCTCCGGCGGCATGCGGTAGAGCACCGAGAGGATCATGGTGTTGATGCCGACCGACTTGCCCGAGCCGGTGGTGCCGGCGATCAGCAGATGCGGCATGCGCGCGAGGTCG
>DASWFH010000191.1:0-4539 GCA_036394355.1 Allostellaceae bacterium
GCGGTGGTCCTCGCTCTGGCCGTGGCTGAAATTGAGCCGGAAAACATCGACCCCGGCGCGGAAAAGCGCGCTGATCTTCTCGGGCGAGGACGTCGCCGGTCCGAGCGTGGCGACGATCTTGGCGCTGCGTTGACGGCGCATATCTTGTTCCTTCAGGCGCGAGGGCGGTCACCCGGGTAAAACCAGGATCGCGCGGAAATCGTTGACATTGGTTAGCGTGGGCCCGGTAACCAGCAGGTCGCCGAGCGCGTGGAACGCGCCGTAGCCGTCATTGTCGGCAAGGCGCGCGCGCAGGTCGAGGCCGAGCGCCTCGGCCCGCGGCAGCGTATCGGGGGCATAGAAAGCCCCGGCATTGTCTTCCGTGCCGTCGACGCCGTCGGTGTCGGCGGCGAGCGCATGGATCGCCGGATGCCGATCGAGCGCCACGGCGAGGGCGAGCAGGAACTCCGCATTGCGCCCGCCGCGCCCCGATCCACGCACGGTGACAGTCGTCTCGCCGCCCGACAACAGCACCGCCGGGCGCGGCAACGCGGTGTCGCCGACGAGGAGCCGGCCCGCGGCGGCCTGGCGGGCGATGCCGGCGTGAACCAGCGCGACGTCGCGCGCCTCGCCCTCGATCGCGTCGCCGAGCACGAGCGGCGTGACACCGGCGGCGCGCGCGGCTGCCGCAGCTGCGGCAAGCGCGTCCTGCGGCGTCGCGATCAGCGCGACCTCGCTGCGGGCAAGGCGGGCATCGCCGGGCTTGGGCGTCTCTTCCGTGGCCGCGGCGAGATGCGCGGCGATCGCTGGTGGCGGATCGATGGCATATTTGGCGAGGATGGCGCGCGCCTCGGCAAAAGTCGACGGGTCGGGCACGGTTGGCCCCGATGCGATGACGGCGGGATCGTCGCCGGGAACGTCGGAGATCGCCAGGGTGACGACCCGTGCCGGCGCGGCGGCCGCGGCAAGGCGGCCGCCCTTGATGGCCGAGAGATGCTTGCGCACGCAGTTGATCTCGCCGATCGTCGCGCCGCTGCGCAGCAATGCGCGCGTGACCACGCGCTTGTCGTCGAGCGCGATGCCGGGCGCCGGCAGCGCCATCAGCGCCGAGCCACCGCCCGAGGCGAGCACCAGGACGAGATCATCGGCCGTCAGGCCGCGCACGCTCTCGAGAATGCGCGCCGCGGCGGCGCCGCCGGCAGCGTCCGGCACCGGATGGCTCGCCTCCACCACTTCGATGCGCCGGCAGGCCACGGCATGGCCGTAGCGGGTGATGACGAGGCCGGAGAGCGGGCCGCGCCAGTGCTGCTCGACCGCCTTCGCCATGGCGGCGGC
Source organism: Allostellaceae bacterium (assembly GCA_036394355.1). Lineage (GTDB taxonomy): Bacteria > Pseudomonadota > Alphaproteobacteria > ATCC43930 > CGMCC-115725 > DAHUYF01. Next base: position 1,315 of record DASWFH010000191.1, read on the forward strand.
TGCCTTTCCGGCGCCGACCACGACCGTCCGCCCGCGCGGCGGCGGCGGCAAGCGCGGCGGCAGGGCGCGCGTGGGATCGGCGGCCTGCAGCGCCGCATCGAACAGCGCGCGCAGCAACGCGCGGGGTGGGTCGCGCCGGGAAGGGCTCACGGTCATCCCTGTCGCACGCGGCGCCGGGCGTCTCGCCCAAGCCGCTGGCAGAAGATAGAACGGCGCGGAGATGGATCACACCCCCTTCCATTGCTCGGACCGGACGATCCACCGGCGGTGGAGTTTTGCCCCGCCAAGGCAAGGCGCCGGTGCTGCCGCCCCTGCGACCGCGGCCAGCGCGGCGCACCCCTGGCAATCGCCGTCCGGCGTCGCCACACTAGGAAGGCGTGCCTCACCACGGAGAGACCCCATGGACGACAAGACGCAAACCGAGCTCGAGGCTGCGGCCTTCCGCCGCCTGGTGCAGCATCTGCGCGAGCGCACCGACGTGCAGAACCTCGACCTGATGAATCTCGCCGGCTTCTGCCGCAACTGCCTGTCGCGCTGGTATCGCGAGGCGGCCGAAGCACGCGGCGTTCCGCTCGCCGACGCGGCGGCGCGCGAGGTGGTTTATGGCATGCCGTATGAGCAGTGGAAGGCAAAGTACCAGAAGGACGACAAGAAACCGGTTTCCGACGCGGGCCACAAGCACTGACCGGATACGCTAACGTCGCAGCTGGCGCGCACTGTCTTGCACCCTCGCGCACGCTCCGATAGGGTCGATGCAAAGAGACAGAACGAGGGGGACTCCATGCCGGATGTCGGCGGCATCGCCGGTGAGCGCTTGAAATCCTTCATCGAGCGCGTCGAGCGGCTCGAGGAAGAAAAACGCGCGCTGGCCGAGGACATCAAGGAAGTCTACGCTGAAGCCAAGGGCGTCGGCTTCGACGTCAAGATCATGCGGCAGATCGTCAAGATCCGGAAGATGGACCAGGACGAACTCGATGAGCAGGAGACGCTGCTCGACGTCTACAAGCGTGCCCTCGGCATGATCCCCGATCTCCCGAGCGAGGCGGCCGCGGAGTGACGGCTACCCCGCTGGCTTGGCGGCGCTGCGCGCGAAGACCGCGCTGGCGCGCAGGATGCGCTCGTCACCCACCATAAGGTAAGCGTTCGCGAAGGCGAGCCGCTTGCCGCTCTTCTGGACGTCGACATGCGCCTCTACCCAATCGCCGAGCTTGGCCGTGCCGGCGAAGTCGCCGGTCAGGCTTGCCGTCACCAATGAGGCCGGCGGGTCTTCCTGATACGCCGTATTGTAGCCGAGCGCGATGTCCGCGAGCGTCATGAGCAGCCCGCCATGCGCGACGCCGCGCGCATTGGCATGCTTCTCCAGGATGCGCAGGCCGATAATCAGCCGCCCACCGTCGCGGCGGTAGTAGAAGGGGCCGACGGCATCGAGGAAGGGGCTCGTGCGGAAGAGCGGCGCGAAGCCGCCGGGCACAGCAGTCATAGTGCGGCGCGGATGCGCTCGGCTACCTCGGCAATGCGCGCGCGATCGCCGGGCGTGAGCCCCCAATTGATAAAAAGCCCATCTCTCATCTGCCGCGGCAAGATGTGGAGATGGAAATGGAGCACCGATTGCGCCGCGCCAGGCCCGTTCGACTGGACGAGGTTAAGTCCGTCAGGCCTCAGCGCCGTGTTCACCGCCTTCGCGACTTTGATGGCGGTGCGCGCGGCGCCAGCGAAGGCTTCCGGCGTCACCTCGAACACCGTCGGGTAGTGCACCTTCGAGATGACGAGACAATGCCCATCATGCACGGGGTTGATGTCCATGAAGGCGAGCGTATCGCCGTCCTCATAAAGCTTGAAGCACGGGATTTGGCCCGCGACGATCTTGCAGAAGACGCAATTCGGATCGGTTGCCATGGCGCGCCTCGCATATCGGACGCACGGAGTCTAGCCGAGCCCGGAATCCCTGCCAAATTGCGTCCGGCGCTGCGTTACTCAGCGGCGATGGCGTGCGGCGCGGGTGCTGAGCGGAAGGCAGCGAGCAGCTCCTGCTGCCGGGCGCGGGCCGCCGTCAGGTTCGCTTGCTTGATGTGGCCATAGCCGCGGATCTGCTCGGGTATGCCCGCGAGTTCGACGGCGAGCGCATGGTTTTCCGGCGACAGGCCGACGATCAGCTCGTCCAGCATCGCCTCGTACTCTTCGATGAGACGGCGCTCGGTCCGGCGCTCCTCGCTGCGGCCGAACGGATCGAGTGGCGTGCCGCGCAGGAATTTGAGCTTCGCCAAGAGCGCGAAGGCACGCATCATCCACGGCCCATAGCGGCCCTTCTTGAGATGACCCGTCGCTGGGTCGCGCTTGGCGAGGAGCGGCGGCGCAAGGTGGAACTCGAGCGTGAAATCGCCGTCGAACCGGTGGCGCAGCTTCTTCAGGAACTCGCCGCTGGTGTAGAGCCGCGCCACCTCGTACTCGTCCTTGTAGGCCATCAGCTTGAAGAAGTTGCGCGCGACCGCCTCGGCGAGCCCGCTCGCGCCCGCCGCCTTCAACTGCTCGACGCCGAGCGCGCGGCGCACGAGGCGCTGATACCGCGCGGCGTAGGCGGCGTTCTGGTAGTCGGTGAGGAAAGCGACACGTCGAGCGAGCAGCTCGTCGATATCTTGTGACAGCCGCTCGCCGCCCTCGGGCGCCGGCGCGGCGATGCGCTCGACCGCGGCGCGCTCGACCGCCGCCCAGCGGCCCCAACGGAAGGCGCGGCGATTGGAATCGACCGCGACGGCGTTCAAATCGATGGCGCGCTCGAGCGCTTCGGCCGCGACCGGGATCAAGCCCTTCTGATAGGCGTAACCGAGCAGGAACAGGTTCGTCGCGATGGAATCGCCGAGCAGCGCCGTCGCGAGCCGCGTGGCATCGATGAAATCCGCATTCTCGCGCCCGACCGCGGCGGCGATGCGCTGGGCGAGCTCCGCTTGCGGGAAGGCGGTGTCGGGGTTGCGGGTGAAGGCGCCGGTGATGGTCTCATGCTGGTTCACGACCGCCCGCGCCGCGCCGTCGCGCAGCCGGGAGAGGCCGTCGGGCGCAGCAGCGACGACGATGTCGCAGCCGAGCAAGAGATGCGCGCTGCCGGTGGTGATGCGCACGGCGTGAATGTCACCGGGTGCGCCGGCGATGCGGATATGGCTCAGCACGGCGCCGCCCTTCTGGGCAAGCCCGGTCATATCGAGGATGGAGCAGCCCTTGCCTTCGAGATGC
>DASWFH010000192.1:0-11046 GCA_036394355.1 Allostellaceae bacterium
TATGGATTGGGAATCGGATGATGTCCGCGTTTCGGTCAGGCTGGGCGCGGTTGAGTAACCCGGGCGACGTCATTACGCGCATTGCTCCGTTCGGGAGATTTCATGACAGCACTGTCTATCCTCGATCTCGTCCGCGTCACCGAAGACACCGATGCGCGGGGCGCGCTCGACAACGCCCGGGATATTGCGGTCCATGCCGAGGCTTGGGGCTATCGGCGCATTTGGGTGGCGGAGCATCACAATATGCCGGGCATCGCGAGCGCCGCGACGTCGGTTGTAATTGGTCATATCGCAGCGGGAACCAAAACCATCCGAGTCGGCGCCGGCGGCATCATGCTCCCCAACCATGCCCCGCTCGTCATCGCCGAGCAATTCGGCACGCTCGAGGCGCTGCATCCCGGCCGCATCGACCTCGGCCTCGGCCGCGCGCCGGGCTCCGACCAGCTCACCGCCCGCGCGCTCCGGCGCACCCTCGCCGGCGGCGTCGATGAATTCCCGCAGGACGTGCTCGAGCTCATGGCCTATTTCCGTCCCGAGCCGGGCCAGCTCGTGCGCGCGGTCCCCGGCGCCGGCCTCGACGTGCCCATCTGGATCCTCGGCTCGAGCCTCTACGGCGCCCAGCTCGCCGCAGCGCTGGGATTGCCCTTCGCCTTCGCCTCGCATTTCGCGCCGGACCAGATGACGACGGCGCTCCAGCTCTATCGCAGCCGGTTCCGCCCGTCCGAGCATTCGGACAAGCCTTATGTCATGCTCGGCCTCAACGTTTTCGCCGCCGAGAGCGACGCCCAGGCAAGCCGCCTCTTCACCTCGCTGCAGCAGGCCTTCGTCAATCTGCGCCGCGGCCGGCCAGGGCCGCTGCCGCCGCCGGTCGACGACATCGAGACGCGCCTTTCCCCTGTGGAGCGCTCGATGGTGGCGCAGTCCTTGTCCTGCGCGGTCGTCGGCTCGCCCGAGACGGTGCGGCGCGGGCTCGGCGCCTTCATCGCCCGCACCGGTGCCAACGAGATCATGATCACCGCGCAGATCTTCGATCACGCCGCGCGCCTGCGCTCCTTCGAGATCGCCGCGGCCGCCCGCGCCGAGCTCGCCCGCGCGGCGCAGGACACCTCGACGAGATGATCACATGCGCTACTTCGACCCCGTGGACGGGTCCTTCGGCGGCGGCGGTGTCTTGGGCTTGTCCGCCGTGTTGCCGCCGCTGAAGACGGACTTGACGGCGTCCCATGCCCGGACCGCGCCGTCCCTGATGCCGTGGCCGAACTGGACGGCGCCGTTCTTGATCTCCTCGCCCGGGTCGGAGGCCGGTGGCGGTTTATCGGCTGCCGACGCCGCGGCGAGCGACGTCCCGCAGACGAGCAGGGCCAGAGCAGCCGCCTTGACGATGGAGCGCATGCATCCTCTCTTTCCGCCGATAAGCCCGAGGAGGGTGAATCGGCCTGGTGCGCGCGACGCGCGGTTGAACCTGTAAATATCATTCCTTAAGCCGGCGTAAAGCACCTTTGACGCGTCGCCGCAGGTCGGCGGCGTCCCAGGCTTCAGGCGCCGCGAAATTGTCGAGCCATGACGCCGCTCGCCGTCCCCGGCTGCTGGCGCACCAGCACGAGGACGGCGACCTTGGCCAGGGTTTTCGCCGGCGTGGCGGCGAGGCTTCCGGCTCTCGCCGCGAGGGAAGGCTACGCGGTTGTGCCGAGCAGATAGGCGATCTGGACTTTCAGGTCCGGGGCGGAGATCGGCTTGACCAGGAAGGCGGCGACGCCGGCCTGTCTTGCGGCAGCGTGCGATTCAGCGTCGGCCCGACCGGTGAGCATCAGGAACGGCAGGTCGGGCCTGAGCGAGCGGGCGCGTGCGAACAGCTCCATGCCCGACATCGCCGGCATGTTCCAGTCGCAGATGACCAGATCGACCGGCGCCGCTTCCAGCAGCCGCAACGCCTGCGCACCGCCCTCGGCCTCCGCCAGGTTGGCGATGCCCATGCGCGACAGCATGCGCCGGGTCAGCGTGCGCATCGACGCGTCATCGTCGACGACGAGGATCTTCTTGTCCTCCAGACCTGCGGGAGCGCTCATGCCGACCTAGGGTGCCATGTCTGCGGCGCGCGGGACGTTCGCGACGGGCTGCCGCACGCCATGCGCCGGCGAGGACGCCGGGCGCGTGCCGAGCAACTCGCGGATCATGCGCGCAAGGCTCGCATGGTCGACCGGCTTGGTGAGAAACGCCTTGATGCCGGCCGCTATCACCATCTCGGCCGATACGCTGTCCGTATATCCCGAGCAGAGAATGACGGGCAGATTCGGCGACTGCGCCAGGATCCGCTTGGCCAGCTCGAGCCCCGTCATCTGCGGCATGGTCTGGTCAGTGATGACGAGCGACCAGCTGCCCGGCTCGCGTTTGAAGGCCTCGATCGCCTCCGGCGCGCTGTTGAAGCAATCGACCTTGTAGCCGATCCGGCCCAGCATCTTCGCCAGCATCGACGACACCTGCGGCTCGTCATCGACGATCAGGATCGACTCGCTGCCGCACGGCTTGTCCTCGACCGCGTCGGCCTCGCCCGAGCTCGGCTCGGCGGCGATCGTCGGAATGAAGATGTCGAAGGTGGTGCCATGACCCGGCTTGCTGGTCGCCGCGACGACACCGCCATGCGCCGACACGATGCCATGCACGGCGGCGAGGCCGAGGCCGGTGCCCTTGCCGACCTCCTTGGTGGTGAAGAACGGCTCGAACATTCGTTCCATGGTGCGCGCGTCCATGCCGCAACCGGTGTCGCGCACCTTGATGCAGAGATACGGCGTGCCCGGTTGCAGCGGTGCCGTCGCCAAGTGCTGGCGGCCGTCCCGTGGCGCGCCGCTATTGACTTGCAGCCTCGCGCGTGAGCGATCCTCCGCGGATTCGTCCTGCGGCGCGACCAGATCGGTTTCGAGGTCGATCGACCCGTGCTGGTTGCCGATCGCATCGCGGGCGTTCACGCACAGATTGACGAGCACTTGCACCAGCTGGGTAGGATTGCCGCGGATCGTCACCTTGCCGGAGCGGAGACGCAGATTGAGGCTGATCGATTTGGGCAAGGCTGCCCGCATCAGCTGGACCGTCTCGTTGACGATGCTCTCGGGATCGATATTCGTCTGTTCCGATTCCTGCTGCCGGCTGAAGGCCAGAATCTGCTGCACCAGATGCTTGGCGCGCTCGCCCGCGGTCCGGATCTGCTCGGCGAAATCCCACGTCTCGGAGTCGGCGGGCAGGTCTTCGACGAGGAAGCTCGCATTGCCGAGAATGGAGGCGAGCAGGTTGTTGAAGTCGTGCGCGATGCCGCCGGCGAGGCGCCCCATCGCCTCCATCTTCTGCGCTCGATAGAGCTGGTCCTGCAGCTTGGCGCGCTCCTCCTCACGCCGCTTCAGCGGGCTGATGTCGGTGTGGAGGATGACCGTGCCGCCATCGGCGGTGCGGCGCTCGCTGATGAGGATCCAGCGCCCCTCGGTGAGCTGTCGCTCGACCGTGTATTGCCGCGTCGCATGCTGCTCGAGGCGCGCCTGCAGCCGCTCGTCGACGGACTGGGTGCCGGCGTTGCTCTCATGCTCGAATTCCGCGCGGATTATGGCGGCGTAGCTCGCGCCGGCGACCGCGACGCCCTCCAGCCCGGGATAGAGCTTGAGGAAGGCGCTGTTGCAGACCGTCAGCCCGTCGTCGGCATCGAACAGCGTGAGACCCTGCGGCAGGCTCTCGATGATCGCCTCGCGCGTCCGCGCCTCGGCGGCGGTGGCGGCCATCTCGGCCTTCTTGATGCGGGTCTGGTCGAGGATGACACCGTTCCATAGCACGGACCCGTCGCGCTGCTGGTGCGGGCGGGCAATGGCGTGGGTGTGCTTCTGCTTCCCGTCGCGGCTGATGATGGTGGCCTCGACGTCCCACATCTCGAGCGTGCGGCTGGCCGAGAGCAGCCGCTCGCGAAAGGTCGCCGCATAGGAGGGATCGTGACGGTTGAACAGCGCCTGCGGATCGGCGAGGACCTCTTCCGGCGCGACGCCGAAAAGATCCCGCACGCCCTCGCTGATATAGGTGTAGCGGATGTGGCCCTCGGGGGTCACCAGCCGCTGGTAGACGACGCCGGGGATGCTCGCGGCCAAGGAGGTGAAGCGCTCGTCGGCGGAGTGAAGGGCCTGGAGTCGCTGGTCGAGATCGACGGCTATTCGCACCACCGGCGACAGCAGCCCGACGACCATCTGGTCCTCAGCCTGCGCCGCGTCCGCGCCGGAATAGAAAAGAATGAACATGCCGAGCAGGCGATCGCCCTCGCCGCCGATGGGACAGGCGAGGCAGGCGCCGAAGCCGGCGGCGATGGCGCTCTGGCGCAGCTCCGCCGCCGTCGCCGCGACCGCCAGATCGGCGATCATGGTCGGGCGCCGGCCGGCGATCGCTGCGGCCCAGGGGGCGGCGGCCGATTCCGGCGCGACCGCGCTCACGGCATCGAGCAGCTTGCGCGGAACGTGCGGTCCTTGGACGTGGCGCAAGCGCCTGCCTTCGCGATCGAACAGCGCGACCGCGCAGCGCGCGGAGGGGGCATGCTGCTCCACCAGCCGTGCAACGCCGCACAGCACGTCCGGCAAGGGCGCTCCCTGTGCCACGAGCTGAAGGATGGTGCTTTGCCCTTCGAGCAGAGCGCGGCTCTGGTCGGCGCGAGCGGGCGGGGCGGAGCGTCGCACGGCCGGCGGCGCTCCATGCGCGGCGATGCCTGTGTTCGGCTTCCGCGATGCCATTGCGAGTTTTCCCCCTGCACAGACCGAGCGGACGGCCGGCGTGCAGTCAATAAGGTCCTGGAGCGCACGCTTTGCTCGGAGCAGATTCTAGGTTGGCGCGATTAAGTAAAAATTAAAGCGATTTGCCGGAATTACATGCAATTAGGTTAAAGGTCTAACTATTTATCTGCCGTCGCTGGCAATTGTGACAGCATAGACAGACGTTTAATTCAATTTTCACTACCTTGCTATAGCTTTGCGCCGCCTGAATAAGCCCGCAATCGTCGAGGGGTTCCGTGGCCTCGCTCGAAATGCAAGCCGATACGCTGGTAGTGCGGCCACCGCAGCGCGCCGCTGCAACGGCATTGGCCACCAATCTGGAAGGTTTGCAGAATCAGATCGAGCGCCTGCTCGACCGGATGCGGCTCGCCGTGATCTTCGGTGGCGACAAGTCGATCCCCGGCGCCGTCATCAAGCAGACCTGCAATCCCCGCTCCTGGAAGAGCTACGAGGCGGTCGCACAGGACATCGCCGACGCGCTGAGCCGGCTCGGCTTCCGCCATGTCCAGCTCATGCCCGACGACATGCGCCTGGGCGAGCGGCTGCATCGCGAAAGCATTCATATGGCGTGGCTCAACACGGGTGGGGTGCAGGGCTACAACCCCGCCTGCCACGCGCCGGCCATGCTGGAGATGTTCGGCATTCCCTATGTCGGCCATGATCCGCTGGCGGCGACGTCGTTGGACAACAAGCATACCTTCAAGCGCGAGCTGACCGGCGCCGGCATTCCGACCGCGCCCTTCATGACCTGGCATCTCTCGCGCGGGCCATTCCTGCCGAAGATGAACAGCCGCTTCGCCCGCATCTTCGGCGATTACGCCGGATCGTTCATCGTCAAGCCGGTCTCCGGGCGCGCCTCGCTCCACGTCCATGTCGTCGACGACGTCGGCGACCTGCCCGAGGTGGTCGACGAGGTGTTCAACGCCACCGACAACCTCGTGCTGATCGAAACCTATCTGCCCGGGCGGGAATTTTGCGTCTCCGTGGGCGGGCCGGTCACCGCGCGCGGCGGGCGTCTCACCCGGCGCAGCATTCCCTTCGTTTTCTCGAAGCTCGAGCGCATGTTCGAGCCCGACGAGCGCATCTTCACCTCGATGGACATCCGGCCGATCCGCCCCGGCCGCTTTCGCCGGCCCGATCCGACCGCCGATGCCGCCGTCCTGTCGCAACTGGGTGTCCTCGCCCGCGACATCTTCTATGAATTCAACCTCAGCTCGGTCATCCGGCTCGATGTGCGCAGCACGGCCGACGGGCGCCTGATGGTGCTCGAAGCCAATGCGAAGCCCGACCTGACGCGGCCAACCAACGATGCGACGAGCCTCGTCTGCGCCGGGCTGTACGAGCACGGCATGGATTACGACGACCTCATTCTATCGCTGCTCGCCGACCGCCTCGATGTGCTCCTTACCCAGAGACGCGCTTCCGTCCGCCATCTGATCGACCTGCTCGACTAGACCCGGGATAGCCACGACGACCATGGAACCACAAACTTTCAGCCGCCGCCTGATCGATGGCGCCACGATGTTCGTCGTGACGGGGCTATCGCTGTTGCTGCTCGTCTATGTCGGGTTCGGCGAGGCGAAGCGCACCTATGAAGAATTCAACATCGAGAAGCTCGTCGCGCAAGGCAGCATCGCGCAGAACTCGATCGAGAACTACCTCCGCGCCGGCCTGCCGCTGAAGCAATATGTCGGCTTCACGAACCTGGCCGAGCCCATCGTCGAGAACGAGGACATCGACGCGCTGGCGGTCTACGACATCGCCGGCCGGCAGTTGTTCTTCGTCACCGACAAGTCGAAGCCGAAGCTGCCTGAGCCGCCACCCGTGATCAATCAGATCAAGGACAAGACGGAGGTGGATTCGAGCGGCAGCCACTATCAGGTGGTGCTGCCGCTGCGCACCCGGTTCGAGACCGTCGGCAGCATCGTCGTCGTCTCGCCCAAGACGGCGGTGACGAAGCGGCTCGATGACACCTTCCGCCCGCTGGTCTTCCTGCTCCTCGGATTGTCCGTCGCCTTCGCCGTATTCGTCTCGCTCGCCGCGCCCTACTTGGCGCGGACGCGCGCGCCGTGGCTGCAGGTCGCCTATGGCCTGACCTTTCTCGGCATGGCTGCCTTCGTCATCGGCAGCCTGATCAGCCTCTATTCCGACGGCATCCAGGGCAAGGCCAAGGAGACGGCTTTCACCCTGTCGCAGCGCCTGAGCGACATCGTCGAGTTCAACCTGCGTATCAAGGATTTCGATAACCTCGACAAGATGTTCGCCGACTATCGCCGGCTGAACCCGGAGATCAAGGAGGCGGCCCTGATCGTCGACGACGTGGTTCTCGTCGACACGGACCCGGGCAAGCTGGGCAAGCCCTGGGGCGCCGATCCCAAGGCCTACCAATACACGGTCGATCTGTCGCGCCCCGACCAGCCGAGACGCGTGCGCGTGGCCGTGTCGGTGCCGGGCGAGCTGGTCTATCACCAGGTCGAGCGCAGCGTCAGGAATTTCGCCGCCCTCTTCGTCGCCTCGTGCTTTTTCGCGGGCCTATTCCTGCAAGTGGCGGCAGCGATGCAGCGGCTGCGGCAGGCCCCGTCGCCCAGCGGCACGACACTCGGCGTGCGCGTGCGGGAGGAATCGGCGCTGGCGGTCGTCAAGCCGATCTTCTTCCTCGCCGTGTTCATCGAGAGCTTGACCTATTCGTTCCTGCCGCGCTTCATGCAGGACGTCGCCGCCACGGCGGGCGTATCCTCGGGCTTCGCTTCGGCGCCGTTCACCACCTATTATCTGTGCTTCGCGCTGAGCCTGATCCCCGCCGGGCATTTCTCCGAGCGCCACGGACCGCGGGCGCTGATCTGGAGCGGCTTGCTGCTTGCGGGCATGAGCATGCTCAGTTTGACGATGCCGCTCGGCATCGTCATGGCCACAGTCGCGCGCGGCGTGTCCGGCATCGGCCAGGGCATGCTCTTCATCGGCATCCAAGCCTACATCCTGGCCGTCGCGTCGCCCGAGAAGAAGACGCAAGGCGCCGCCATCATCGTGTTCGGCTTTCAGGGCGGCATGATCTCGGGGATGGCCATCGGCTCGCTCCTCGTCAGCTATCTGCAACCGCAGGGCGTCTTCGCCATCGGCGGCGCCGTCGGGCTCGCGACCGCGCTCTACAGCGCGGTGCTGATGCCTCGCGGCCGCGCGCCGGACCGCGTCGAGGGCGGGTTCGGCGCCGCGTTGACCCGCGTCGGCCGCGACATGCTGCAGGTCATGCGCAGCACGGAATTCCTGAAGACAATGTTCCTCATCGGCGTGCCCGCCAAGGCGATCCTGACGGGCATCATCACCTTCGCGCTGCCGCTGCTGCTCGGTCAGGAAGGTTATCGCCAGGAGGAGATCGGCCAGGTCATCATGCTCTACGCCCTGGCGGTCGTCGCGTCGAGCAGCTTGATCTCGCGCCTGGTCGATCGCACCGGCAGGACCGCCTCCATGCTCTTCTGGGGCGCGGTGATCAGCGGATTTGGCTTGGTGCTCATCGGCTTCATGGGCTCGAACGCGATCGGTCACGGCACCTTGAGCACGGCGCTCGTCGTGCTGGGAGTCGTGCTCGTGGGCGGTGCCCATGGCTTCATCAACGCGCCCGTGGTCACCCACATCGCGCACTCCGAGCTGGCCAAGCAAATCGGTGCCAACCCGGCGACCGCGACTTACCGCTTCCTCGAGCGCCTCGGCCACGTCGCCGGCCCGATCATGGTGGCGCAGCTCTTCCTGGTCTGGGGCCAGACCGCGCACATCATCGCCTGGATGGGAATAGCGACGATGATCTTGGGCATCTTCTTCATCCTGCGCCGCTCGCGGCCGCGAGGCAAGACGCGGGCCGCTCAGGATTTGGCGGAGATCGGCAACATCGACGCGCGCCGCCTCGGCCTGCCCAAGGCGATGGCCGCCGCCCTCCTGCTGATGGTCGTCGCCTCGCCCGCCTTCGCCGACGGCAAGCTGGCATACACCAAGTGGTTTCGCCATGGCTCCAGCAACGATATGGCCTGGCAGGTCTCCGAGGTGCCGGACAAGCCGCTGCACGTATCCGTGCACCGCAAGGATGCGGAAAAGCGCGGCGCGGCGCGGCGCGTGCTCGTGCTCTATCCGCGCCCATCTTCGGCCTATGACATCGCCATCACGACGATCCTCGACGTGTTCGAGACCAAGGAAATCAACGCCGATGTGACGGCCGTCAATTTTGAGACCGACGACCAGATGGGCGAGGATGCGCTGAAGCTCGCACAGGACGGCAAGTACGAGCTGATCCTCGCCATGGGATCGGAATCGACGGCGTGGCTCTACGATCATTATCGCGGCGGCGCGATCCCGGTCGTCTCCGTCTGCTCCAAGGATCCCGTCCTGCTCGGCCAAGCCCGTGACTACGATCACGGCAGCAACACCAACTTCGCCTTCACCTCACTCAATATGCCGACCGACGTCCAGCTCGCCTACGTGCAGGAGCTCAAGCCCGAGCTCAAGAACTTCGCGGTTCTGGTCGACAGCAAGAATGTGAGCGCGGTGCAGACCCAGGCGGAGCCGATCGTGGCGCTGGCGAAGCGGCGCGGCATCCAGGTGGTGTGGGGCGCCGTGCAGAACCCCGCCACCGCGCGCGAGGAACTGGCGGTGATCGTCCGCGACGCCGTGCGCACCATGCGCAAGAACGACCCTGATTTGAGCAAGAGCCTGTTCTGGGTGACCGGCAGCACCTCGGTGTTCCGCGAGATGAAGACGATCAACGAGAACGCGGATCGCGTGCCCGTGGTCAGCGTCGTCCCCGAAGTCGTCAAGGGCGGCGACGACACCGCGGTGCTCGCCATCGGCATCAGCTTCGAAAGCAACGCCCACCTCGCGGCCATCTACGCGGCCAATATCCTCGACGGCCGCGCCAAGGCGGGCGAGCTCAAAGTCGGCGTCGTGTCGCCGCCGGACATTGCGATCAGCTTCAGAAAAGCACGCGAAATTGGCCTGCGTGTGCCCTTCACCTTCTTCGAAAGCGCGAGCTTCGTCTACGACTACGACGGTCGCGCGGTACGCACGACCGCCAACAAGGGGCCGCCCGACAACTGACCGGCCTACGCGCTCCCTGAGCCGTGCCGGCGCCGCTGCCGCGGCGCTCAGGCTTGGCTGGGGCCGCTGGCGATCGGCGCGCTCGAGCGCCGCGCGGTCCCAGCCGCCGCGATTTGCCGCGGCCTCATAGCTCGCCTGCAGGAAATCGAGGAGCCGGTCATCGGGCGCGTCGCTCCGGCGCACCGCCTCATAGGGCAATATGAACTCGCGCAGCTTGTCGCTCGGAACGGCTGCGTCGCGTGGCGGTGCTGCGGTCAGGCCTGCCGGTGCCGGCGATGATGCCGCCCGGAGGACAAACGCTCGCATCGACGCGACGCATCGGTTGATAATATGGCGATGCGCATCAACCGCGGTAAAGTGTTGGTTGCTCGATCGCCGCACTGCGCATTGAACGCCGCACTTGCCCCATGATCAATCCCAGAGCCATGCCGTGCGACGAAGCGACGATCCGGTCGACGCGGGCTGGACCGCGCTGCGCTCCGCGCGTCAAGTCCTGGGTTCTGGCCGCTGCCATCCTCGGATCGGCGATGGCCTTCATCGACGCCACGGCCGTCAATGTCGCTTTGCCGGCAATGGAACGCAGCCTGTCGACCTCGCTGGCAGCGATGCAGTGGGTCGTCAATGCTTATACCCTGTTCCTCTCGGCATGCCTGCTGATCGGTGGCGCGGCCGGCGACCGTTTCGGGCGCCGCCGCATCTTCATCGCCGGCATCGCCGTCTTTGCCGCGGCGTCCATGTGGTGCGGCTTGGCGCCCGACGTCGTCCATTTGATCCTGGCGCGCGGTGTTCAGGGCATCGGCGGCGCGCTGCTCGTCCCGAGCACGCTGGCGATCATCGGCGCCTCCTTCGAGGCGCAGGAGCGCGGCCGCGCGATCGGCACGTGGGCCGCCTTCTCCGCCATCACCACGGCGGTCGGGCCGCTGCTGGGCGGCTGGCTGGTCGACGCGTTCTCGTGGCGCGCCCTCTTCTTCATCAATCTCCCGATCGGCGTCCTCACCGCATGGATCGCGCTTCGCCATGTGCCGGAAAGCCGCGATCCGCAAGCGCCGCCGGTGCTCGACTGGCGCGGCGCGCTGCTGGCCTTGGCCGGGCTGGGAAGCCTGGTCTTCGGCTTGATCGCCTCGTCCGACCTGGGCTGGCGGCACGCGGCCGTGGTCGGCTCGCTCACCGCCGCGCCGCT
>DASWFH010000193.1:0-9570 GCA_036394355.1 Allostellaceae bacterium
GTAGGAGCCGTAATAGAGGCCGCGGAAGAGATGGATGTAGACGACGATGAAGAAGAAGGACGCGCCGTTCATGTGCACGTAGCGCATCAGCCAGCCGTAATTGACGTCGCGCATGATGCGCTCGACGCTGTCGAAGGCGTAATCGACATGCGGCGTGTAATCCATGGCGAGAAAGATGCCGGTGACGATCATGATCACCAGCATGATCCCGGCGAGCGAGCCGAAATTCCACCAGTAGCTCAGGTTCTTCGGCGTCGGGTACTCGTTCAGCTCGTGCTGCATGAAGGCGAAGATCGGCAAGCGATGGTCGATCCATCGCACGATCTTGTTCTGCGCGGGAGGGGCAGCCATGGCGCTCCTAACCGATCTTGATGGCGGTGTCGCTGGTGAACTGGTAACGCGGCAAATCGAGGTTCCTCGGCGCGGGCCCCTGGCGGATGCGGCCGGAGGTGTCGTATTGCGAGCCGTGGCACGGGCAGAACCAGCCGCCATACTCGCCGCGCTGATCGGTCGGCCGCTGGCCCAGCGGCACGCAGCCCAGATGCGTGCACACGCCGATGACGACGAGCCATTCCGGCTTCTTGACGCGCGCGGAATCGGGCTCGGGGTCGCGCAGCGTGTTGATGTCGACCTCTTGCGCCGCCTTGATCTCGCCCTCGGGGCGGTGGTCGATGAAGACCGGCTTGCCCTGCCACTTGACGGTGAGCCGCTGGCCCACCTGCACCGGCCCCAAATCCACTTCGGTGGTGGTGAGCGCCAACGTGTCCTTGGCCGGCTCCATGCTGTCGATGAGCGGCCACACCGCGACGGCGGCGCCCACGCCGGCCACCGCCGATGCGGCGATCGTCAGAAAGTCGCGCCGCGACGCCGAATCCGAGGTATGCGCACCCATCGGCTTCGGTTGCGCCGTATCCGCCATCGCGCCCCTCTCCTTTACAACCTGACCCGCCCCGGGCTCCCCATGGGGAAGCCCCTCCGCAGAGGCCCCGCCGGGCTGGATATCGACGGCGCGGAACCTATACTGTGGAACGCTTCCGGCTATGCGACATCCTGCCGCACAGACGCCCGCTCCCACCTGACATCGCAGGGGGTTGTTCGCCGTGGTGCTTGCCAAACCGCGCCCGGGCGCGCTTCCCTCGAACGATGCGCCTTGCCCTCTACGAGCCGGACATTCCCCAGAACGCCGGTGCGCTGTTGCGCCTGGGTGCGTGCCTCGGCGTCGCCATCGACATCATCGAGCCCTGCGGCTTCGTGCTCGGCGACCGCCGGCTGAAGCGCGCCGGGCTGGATTACCTCGCCGATGCCGCGATGGCGCGCCATGAATCCTGGGCCAGCTTTCGCGCCGTCAAGCGCGGCCGCCTGGTTTTGCTGACGACGCGGGCGCCTCTCGCCTATCATCGCTTCGCCTTCCGCGCCGACGACACGCTGCTGCTCGGGCGCGAGACAGCGGGCGTGCCCGACGCGGTGCATCAGGCCGCCGATGCGCGCTTGCGCGTGCCGATGCGGCCCGGCCTGCGCTCGCTCAACGTGGCGCTCGCCGCGGCGCTGGTGCTGGGCGAGGCATTGCGGCAGACCGGGCAATTTCCGACGGAGCCTCCATGATCGCCGATGCCGTCCCCGACGAGCCGATGAAGCAGCGCGCGGCCGACTGGTTCCAGTCGCTGCGCGACCGCATCTGCGCCGCGTTCGAGGCGATCGAGGATGAATATGCGGCGGAGCGGCCGCAGGAAGGCGCCGCGGGTCGCTTCGTGCGCCGGCCCTGGGAGCGCGAGGGCGGCGGCGGCGGCACGATGGCGATCATGCACGGTCGCGTCTTCGAAAAGGTCGGCGTCAACGTCTCGACCGTGTGGGGCGAATTCTCGCCCGAGTTCCGCACCCAGATCCCCGGCGCCGCGGCGGATCCGCGCTTCTGGGCCTCCGGCATCTCGCTGGTCGCGCATCTGCGCTCGCCGCTGGTGCCGGCGGTGCACATGAACACGCGCCACATCCGCACTGCCAAGAGCTGGTTCGGCGGCGGCGCCGATTTGACGCCGATGTCCCCGGACGAGGCCGACACGCGCGACTTCCATGCCGCGCTCAAGCTCGCCTGCGATGCGCACGACGCGGCGTACTACCCGCGCTTCAAGGCGTGGTGCGACGAGTATTTCTACCTGAAGCACCGCGACGAGCCGCGCGGCGTCGGCGGCATCTTCTACGACTATCTCGAGAGCGGCGACTGGGAGCGCGACTTCGCCTTCACCCGCGCCGTCGGCTTGGCGTTCCTCGGGGTATATCCGGCGATCGTGCGCCGCCGCATGTTCCGCCCATGGACGGAGGAGCAGCGCCGCCACCAGCTCGTGCGTCGCGGCCGCTATGTCGAGTTCAACCTGCTCTATGACCGCGGCACGCTGTTCGGCCTCAAGACCGGCGGCAATGTCGAGGCCATCCTCATGTCGCTGCCGCCGGAAGCGGCGTGGCCGTGAGCGGCCAGATCATGCGACACGCATCGCGCGGCGCGGGACGGCGCCGACAATGGTCGGGGAATGCCTTCGGGCCGGCGAGAACTTGGTGCGCCATCGCTCCTTTTGCGCCAGGATTGCGCAGGGGAACATCGTCCCGGACAACTGACCATGGCGCAGGGTCGCATCGAGAGGAGCTTGTCGCTGGCCGGCAGCATCTACCGCAGCGTCGTGGCCGGGGCTCAGGAATGGGCCGGCGTCCTGCGCGCGGCGATCAATAGTTGGCTTGGCGACCGCGCCCCCAGCATGGGCGCAGCCATCGCCTACTACACCGTCTTTTCCCTCGCTCCCGTGCTCATTCTCGTTATCGCCGTGGCAGGGCTGGCGTTCGGCCAGCGTGCCGCCGAAGGCGCGCTCTTCGATCAGATCGCGGCGCTCGTCGGCAACGAGAGCGCAGGCGCCATCCAGGCGATGTTGCGCAGCGCCAGCGGAACCAGCTCCGGCATCATCGCCACCCTCGTCGGCCTCGGCGCGCTGGTCATCGCCGCGACGGGCGTATTCGGCGAATTGCAGGCTGCGTTCAACGTGATCTGGAAGGCGCAGCCCGCCAAGGGCGCGGGCATGCGGAACTTGGTGAAAGTGCGCCTGCGCAGCCTGCTGCTGATCATGGCGATCGGCCTTCTGCTCATGCTGTCGCTGGCGCTCGGTACGGCGCTCGCGGCCTTGTCCGCTTATCTCGAACGCGTCCTCCCAGGGCTCCCGCTGATCTTGGGCGTCCTCAATTTCGTGTTTTCCCTCGCCGTCACCACCGTCATGTTTGCGCTAATGTTCAGGATATTGCCCGATGCCGGTGTCGAATGGCCGGATGTGTGGATCGGCGCCGCAGCGAGCGCGTTGCTCTTCACCATCGGCAGACACTTCATCAGCCTCTACATCGGCAGCAGCGGCGTCACCTCGACCTACCATGCCGCCGGCGCACTCGTCCTCATCCTGGTGTGGATCTACTACTCGGCGCAGATCGTGCTGTTCGGCGCCGAGCTGGCGAAGGCGTATGGCGATCGGCGCCGCGCGAAGCGCATAGCCCGTCACGAACCGCCGGCGGCCGCAGGACAGTGAGCCGTGTTCAGCCGGCGCGGGGGGCGCCGCCCATGCGCGACTTCGGCGCGGCGCCGATATCGCCGTAGAGGCGGACGACCGGGGATTTGGCGCGCGCGTCGATGAGGCGCTCGGGCGGCAATGTCACGGTGACCGTGGTGCCGCGCCCCGGCACGCTGTCGATGTGCAGCGTGCCGCCATGGAGCTCGGCCAGCGTGCGCGCCAGCGGCAGCCCCAACCCCGTGCCCTCGTAGCGCCTCGTGTGCACGCTGTCGATCTGGCGGAACGGCTCGAGCGCGATCGGAATCTCCTCGGGCTTCATGCCGATGCCGGTATCCGACACCGCCAGCGCCAGGCTGCCATCCGGCGCCACCGCCGCCGACAACGTGACGCGGCCGCCGGCGGGGGTGAATTTCACCGAGTTGGACAGGAGGTTGAGCACGATCTGCTTCAGGCGCAGCTCGTCGCCGAGCAGCATCGGCAAGTCGGGCGGCAAGTCGATGGCAAGCTCGAGGCGACCGGTCTTGACGCGCTCGGAGATCAGACGGTGGCAGTCGCCGACCACCTTCGCCAGATCGACCTGCTCGTCACGCAGGTCGAGGCGCCCGACCTCGACCTTCGACAGGTCGAGCACGTCGCTGATGACGCCGAGCAGCAAACGGCCGCAATTGTGGATGTCGTGCGCGTATTCGCGATAGCGCGTTGCGACCGGCCCCATGATCGCATCGCGGATCATCTCGGAAAAGCCGATGATGGCGTTCAAGGGCGTGCGCAGCTCGTGGCTCATATTCGCGAGGAACTGGCTCTTGACGCGGCTCGACGCCTCGGCGGCGACGCGCGCCCTTTCGAGCTCGCCGACTGTCGCCCTGAGCTTGCGGTTCGCCACCAGGCGGGCCTGGAGCTGGCGATTCAGCACGACCGCCATCAGCGCCAGTACGCCGAGCATGACGAGCACGACGATCGCCTGGATGAAGGTGGCGTGGCGCCAGTTGGCGAGCGCCTCGTCCTCGGCCAGCGCGACCTGCACCACGAGCGGCAGGTGCTCGACGCGCTGATATCCGACGATGCGCCACAGGCCGTCGGTCTCATACTGCATCGGAAAGACGCCGGACGAGGCCCAGGGCAGCATGCCCTTGAACAGCACCGAGGAGCCATAATTCTTGCCGACCTCGTCCTCGACGTGCGGCCGCTGCACGAGCAACGTGCCGTCCATGGTCTGCAGCGCGATGACGCCGTGCTCGCCGACGGTGAGCGTCGAGAAGAAGCGCTGCATGTATTGGGGATTGATCGTCGCCGCGGCCACGCCGGCGAAGCTGCCGTCCGGCCGGTTGAAGCGCCGGCCAGCGACGATGACATGTGTGCCGGTCGCGTGAGCGCCGACCGGCACGCCGACGGCGAGCCAAATGCCGGCGCCGCTGCGCGCCAAGGCGAAATACTTCTTGTCCGACGCGTTGAGCGAGCGCTTCCGCAGCGGCATCGAGCTCGAGCGCACGCGGCCGGCGGCATCGACGATCATCAGGCCGGTCACCTCCGGCGTGCGGCGGACCCGCTCGGCCAGCGCGGCACGGGGCTGCTCGGGCGACGCCCCATTCGCGTCGATGTCCTCGATGACGGCGGTCAGCGACTTGTCGACCGAGTCGATGGTGTGCGCGACGAATTGCTCGACCGAGAGCGCCAGGTTCGAGCTCGAGATGTACGTGTCGGAAAGGACGATGTAGCGCGAATGCCAGGACATCCAGATGAACAATCCGGTCAGCGTGATGGCGAGCGCGCCGGTGATGCCGGCAATCCACGCCGTGTGCGACCGTGACAGCGTCGCGGCATTGCGCTTGGCCGCGAGCATCCAGGTCTTGCGCGAACGCGCCAGGACGGCTTTGGCGCGGCGGAGCCGCGCCGCGAGAGCGCGCGCGGTCGCGCTTTTGGCAACACGCAGCCGAGCGTCTTCGGCGCGCGCGAGCCAGCGCTCGGCGCGGCGCTGCCACGCCTTCTGCCGGCGCGCGAGCGCGGGCCTGGCGCGGCCGCGCAGCGCCGTCAGCGAGCGCGATACGTCCGCGATCACCGCGTCGAGGCCGGCGGTCCATGCCGCGACCGCTTGCGCGATGCCGGCCCTCGTCTTTTCCGATCGCTGCGAAATAAGGTCCCTCCACCGGCGTCACCGCATGCGGTGACAGATTAGAGTAAGTCGCATTTCATCCGGGTTAAGCACGACCTTTGAGCGAAATGCCGCGCGAACATCGGCTAAATGCGCACAGTCGCCCGCCCGCGCGACCTCAAGCCGCCGGCGGCCGCCCGCCGGGCTCGCCGGCCAGGACATTCTGCACGATGCGCGCGAGGTCCGACGGCGCCACGGGCTTGCGCAGGACGGCCTTGGCGCCCAGCGCGCGGGCGGCGTCGAGGCCAGTCTCGGCGCCAGTGATGACGATGATGCGCGCACTCGGCTGCACGCGCATGAGCTCGCGGATCAGGGTCAAGCCGTCCATCTCCGGCATCATCAGATCGGTGATGGCGAGATCGACCTGGCGCTCGCCGAACAGCTTGAGCGCCTCGCGCCCGGTCGCGGCGGTCGCCACGGCAAAGCCCGAGCGCTCGAGCGCACGCCGCAACAGCTCGCGCATCGCTTCGTCGTCCTCGACGACGAGGGCGCGCGGGAGCGCGATCTGCGTCGCGCCCGCCGTATCGCCGCGCACGAACTCGAGCGCGACGGTATCAGCGCCGACCCACAATACGCGGGCCTTGGTGTCGCCGAGATCGCGCGAGCGCAGCATGACCGTCTCACCTTCCGCCAGCGGCTCCCACGCGACGAGACGCGCGCCGCGCGAGGACACGTCGAGCAGTGTGCAGTCGATGCGGCGGCCATCGGCCGTCTCG
The DNA here is from genome assembly GCA_036394355.1 of Allostellaceae bacterium. Taxonomy (GTDB): domain Bacteria; phylum Pseudomonadota; class Alphaproteobacteria; order ATCC43930; family CGMCC-115725; genus DAHUYF01. The sequence goes on from DASWFH010000193.1 coordinate 6,402, forward strand.
AGATAGGCCGGCAAGATCCAGGCGCTGTTGGTGCTGCTGGAGCGCCCGTCCGCGCCGACCGACGCGCCGGCAGGCGTCTGGCTTGCGGCCTTGCTCTTGGCGCTGTCTTCGGCTGGCATTTTCGGGATTTCCCACAAAGCCAAAAAACGAATCGTACGTGAAGCTGCTTAATAGCCGGTTGGCTACTCCTGTATTTCGCCTAAAATGCGCGACATCCTGCGGCCCCCCACCCAGGCTGCCGGTACGCACTCACCGGATCGTGACCAGTTGGGACCTAGGCGCCCCCGGTCAGGAATGGCGCCACGAGCGCGAGAAATGCGTCGGGGCGCTCGGCGTGAAGCCAATGGCCCGCCTCCCGCACGCGGACGATGCGCGAATTGGGGAACCGGCGCTCGATCGCCTGCCGGTGCTCCGGCCGGACATAGTTCGAGCGCTCGCCGGCGACGAACAAGGTGGGTCCGGCGAAGGAAACCCCGGCGGCGGGCTCGGGGAAGCCCGATATGTCCGGCATGAAGCGCTCCAGCACCGGCAGGTTGAGGCGCCAGCGCGCATGCCCGTTCTCGAGCACGAGATTCTGCAGCAGGAAGGCGCGCTCAGCCGGGCTCGTGACGACCCCAGCGAGCTGCGCGTCGACCTCGGCGCGGCGCGACACGCCGGTGAGATCGACCGCGCGCATCGCCCGGACATAGGCGGCGAGCGCCGGCGCATAGGCGACCGGCGCAACGTCGACGACGACGAGGCGCTCGACCGCGTCGGCATGATGCAGCGCCAGCAGCATCGCCGTCTTCCCGCCCATGCTGTGGCCGATCACCGCGGCACGGCCGAGCCCGCGCGCGGCCTGGAACGCCTGCACATCGTCGGTCATATCGGCATAGCTCATGCTGTCCGCCCAGGGCGAGGCGCCGTGGTTGCGCGCGTCGAGGGCGAAGACCTGGTGGGCAGCGGCGAGCCGCTGCGCCAGCAACGACCAGTTGCGGCCGGAGCCGAACAGCCCGTGCAGGATGAGGAGCGGCGGTCCGCTCCCATACTCGGCGGCGGCAAGCGCTACGGCAGCCATCATCCCTCCCCGGCGCTGCCCGCTCGCAGCGCTTCGAACTGCGCGAACCATTGGCCGGCGCCTTCCGACTCCGCTGCATCGTAATGGAGCGACGACAGGCGCAGCCGCCCGGCCGGCCCCAGCTCGGGCCCGGCGATCAGGCTATGGAACGCCGTGCCGCCCAGCAGGCAATGGGCGATGGTGAGGTAGAGCCGCGACAGCACGCGGTCGCGCAGCATGGTTTCGAGCAGGCGCGGCCCGGCAAGGAGAAAGAGGCTGCGGAAGCCGCGCGCGCCCAGTGCCCGCGTCAGCGGTGCGCCCTCGACATATCTTCCCTGCCCGGCGGCGATGACCTCGCAACCTTGCGCCCTGAGCTGGGCGAGCTTGTCCGCCGGTGCCGCGCGGCCGGTCGCGATCAAGACGCGCTGCCCGTGCTGCGTCAGCGACGGCGGGATGGGAAAATCCAGGCTGGCGCTGGCGATCGCCACGGCGGGCTGCGGCGCCAGGCCGTTCGCCTTGCGCCACTGCGCCAAGTCGCGCATGCCCGCGCGCGTCCCCACCTGCAGGATGTCGTCGAGGTGGCCGGCGGCGATGGCGCGGAGATAGCCGCCATGCGTGATGAGGCAATCGGCCTGCGCCGCGAGCTCGAGCAGCAGGCGGAAGTCATTGTCGCTGCGCAGAGCCGCCGGGAGCCGGCTCTCGCCGCTGCCGGGATCGTCGAGCGCGATGCGGCCATCGAGGCTGGAGACGAAGTCGGCGTAGACGAAGGGCTGGGCGGCGCTGCCCAGCCGGTGCACGGCGTGGGCGAGATAGGCGCCCGCCAACGCCGCCTCTTGCGGCGGGCCGGGAAAGAGGCGGAGGATGCGCGCGGCCATGGTCGATTGTAGCGCCAAGGGCACAGCCGGCAACGCGAGCTATCCCAGCGCGGCGCCGTCATCCGCCGGATAGGCCCAGCACAAGGCGGGCGGCAGCGTCACGTCGAGCGTGCCGCCCACGGGATGGCGCGTGCTGGTGCCGATTTCGACCGCGGCGATGCGGTGGCCGAGCGCGTCCAGCTCGTAGACGGTCTGCACGCCCTCGTAGCGCAGCGCCAGCACGCGCGCGCTGAAGCGGTTGGCTTCGCCGAGAGCGGCGCCGTCGGCGCCGCAGCGCACATTCTCGGGCCGCACCGCGACCGTCACCGGCACGCCCGCGGCGATGCTCCGCGGCAGCCACGCCATCAGGCGATGGCCCGAGCCGGCCCCGCCCGAGCCCGTCTCGATCACGCCGAAATCGCCCTGCCGCTCCAGCACGCGCCCGGCGAGCAGGTTGGAGGCGCCGGTGAAATGCGCGACGAACAGATCGACCGGGCGGTTGTAGATCGCGTCGGCCGATGCCAGCTGCAGCAGCTTGCCGTCGCGCATCACGCCGATGCGGTCGCCGAGCGCCACCGCCTCGCTCTGGTCGTGCGTCACATAGAGCGCGGTGACGCCGCTTTTCTTGATGATGCGGCGCAAATCGTCGCGCAGCCGCAGGCGCAGCTTGGTATCGAGATTGCTCAAGGGCTCGTCGAGCAGCAGCAGCTGCGGCTCATAGACCAGGCTGCGCGCCAGCGCCACGCGCTGCATCTGCCCGCCGGAGAGCGCGGTCACCGGGCGCTGCGAATAATCCGACAGACCGACCAGCGCGAGCACCGCCTCGACCTTGCCCGCGAGCTCGCCGCGCGCGAGCCGGCGCGTGCGCAGGGGATAGGCCACGTTCTGCCACACCGTCATGTGCGGCCACACGGCGTAGGACTGGAACACCATGCCGATGTTGCGCTTGCGCGGGGGCACCAGCACGCCGCGCTGCGGCGCCGACACGACGGCGCCGCCGATGGCGATCGTCCCGGCGCTCGGCTGCTCGAGCCCGGCGACGCAGCGCAGGGTCGTCGTCTTGCCGCAGCCGGACGGGCCGAGCAGCACGACGATCTCGCCGGCGGCGACATCGAAGCTCACGCCGTCGACCGCGGGCCGGCCCGTCGCGAACACCTTGTGCAGTTGCGCGACGCGCAGATCCGCCGACATGCGCTCTATCCTGCGCTCGACCGGCCGCCGCTCACCTCACTGGCGATAGCCGTAGGTCTTGTTCCATTGCTCCATCCATTCGGCATGG
>DASWFH010000194.1:0-2108 GCA_036394355.1 Allostellaceae bacterium
CGCTCTCCCACAGCGGAACGGAGATCGGCACCGGCACATCCTCGGCGCAGGCCGTCGCCTGTGCGCGCTGGCTGGGGCGGCCGGCCGATGCTCTGGACATGGCCGTCACCGAGTGGCCCGACCTGCCGGTGGAAACGAGCGATGATCCGCACTCCACGCCCGAGGAGACCCGCATCGGTCAAGCCGATCAAGACCGCCTGGCCAAGAACCCGCGCTGGAGTCCCGTTTTTGCAGCGCCGTCGAGTGCAAGCAACTCGTCGTACTACTTCTCGCATACGACGCGGGAAGCAGCGCGCGTCGTTTATCTCCACGGGCTGTGGCCGGCGGCGCTGGCCATCTGGGGCCGCGACGCAGGCGCGGCACTGCGCGCGGTGAAGCCCGAGGATGCGCGCTGGCGCGACGGAGCGCTCGCGGTCGAAGGCCTGCAACCGTTGCCGCTGGCGCGGCTGGCCCAGGAGGCGCATGCGCGCGGCCTCGTGGTCGGCGCCGTCGTGCACGCCTTCAACCGCTGGCAATGGGCCGAGGCCGATTTCGTCGTGGATGGTGCCTCGACGCGCGCAGCGGTGGACGCGCTCTCCGTGCGCTACGGCGACGGCGCGGGCGCCGCGAAGCAGGCGCTGGCGACCACGCCCAACCGTTATCACGTGCTCGACCGCCGGAGCGTGTTCTTTCCACCGACGCAGAACAGCAACGCGATGGTCGGTTACAACACCGCCGCCGGCACCCTGGTCGAGCTCGTGGTCGACGCAGCCAGCGGAAAGGTCACGCTGCTGACGCACCACACCATTCTCGAATGCGGCAACATGCTCGTGCCGGAGCTGGTGTCGGGCCAGATCCAGGGCGCGACCGCCACCGGCATCGGCTTGGAGCTGCACGAATGGCTCCCGCTCTACGAGGACGGTCCGGGCGACGGCACCTGGAATTTCAATCGCTATCACCTGCCGCGCGGCAGCGACGTGGCGGTATGGACGCAGACCGCCGAAGTCTTGCCGCCGCTGTCGGACAGCGAGCCGCCGAAGGGCATGGCCGAAGTGGCGGGGATCCCGATCATGGCGGCCATCGTGAACGGCGTCGCGCACGCCATCGGCCATCGCTTCCGCACGCTGCCGATCACGCCGGAACGGATCCTGGAGGTCCTGGCATGACCCTCCCGACCCGCCCGCTGACGGTGACCATCAACGGCCGGCGCTACGGTCCCATCGACGTGCCCGAAGGCCTGATGATGATCGACGTGCTGCACGAGATGCTCGGCCTCACCGGCTCGCGTCTGGGCTGCGGCATCGGCATCTGTCATGCCTGCGTGGTGATTTGGGATCGCGACGATCAGACCAGCGAGGAGGTGCAGACCTGCATCACCGGCGCCGGATTCTTCGACGGCAAACGCATCCGCACCATCGAGGGCATCGCCCGCATCAACGACAAGGGCGATCTCCTCGCGCTCTCTCCGGTGCAGCAGGCCTTCCTCGACCAGTTCAGCTTCCAATGCGGATACTGCACGCCGGGGTTCGTCAACGCCGCCACCGTGCTGATCGAGCGGCTCAAACGCGCGCCGGTGCCGCGCGGCGAGGTCGAGGCGACGGTGGCCGCGGCGCTGGAGAAACATATCTGCCGCTGCGCCGGATACGTGCGCTACTACCAAGCGGTGCGCGACGTGATCCTCGCGACACCCGGCCTGACGCGGGACGCCGCATGATGGTGCGCCGCGTCGGCCGGCGGGTCGTCGGCATCGCCGCGATTGTCCTCATCGCAGGCATCGCCGCGGCCGCGGTGGCGACGCGAAACCTCCGCTCCGGCAAGACCGGCGGCCCGCTCCAGGCAGTGAGCGCGCCGGCCGACGTCGTCGCGCGCGGAAAATACCTGGCCGCGGCGGCGGACTGCGCCGCCTGCCACACCGCCCCGGGCGGCGCGCCCTATGCCGGCGGCCTGGCGATGCCGAGCGGCTTCGGCACGATCTACGCGACCAATATCACGCCCGATTCCGACGACGGCATCGGCCGCTGGAGCGCGGAAGATTTCTGGCGCGCGCTGCACGACGGGATCAGGCGCGACGGGCAGCAGCTCTATCCGGCAATGCCCTACACGTCCTATCGCGGCATGACGCGGGCGGA
>DASWFH010000195.1:0-3412 GCA_036394355.1 Allostellaceae bacterium
CGGGCATCCATTGCCCGCGGCCGGAGGGCGCGTTTTATGTCTATCCCTCCTGCGCCGGCACGCTCGGCAAGCGCACGCCCAAGGGCAAGGCGATCGAGAGCGACACCGATTTCGTCGAGTATCTGCTCGATGCCGAGGGCGTCGCGGTGGTGCAGGGCGTGGCCTTCGGCCTGTCGCCCCATTTCCGCGTCTCCTACGCCACCTCGACCGAAGCGCTGCGCGACGCCTGCACCCGCATCCAGCGCGCCTGCGCGGCGCTCAAGTAGCGCCGCGACCCGCCCGCGGCAGCGGCATCGCGTCGGTTACAGCCGGAAGCGCCCGCCGACGCCGACGCTGACGGACGGATAGCCGTAGGGGTAGCCCGGGTAGGCGTAATATCCGGGGTAATACGGGTAGTAGGGGTAGGGCGGGTAGGCGTAGACCGGCGCGAGGCGGCAGGGTGTCGCCGGCGGCGGCGGCGCGGCATCGGCCGGCGCGGCGTTGGGTGGCGGTTCGGCGCCGTTGGCGGGCGGCGGCGCGTCGGGAATGCAGCCCGGCGGATAATAGGCATAGGCCAGCGAAGGCTGATAATAGCAGCCCGTCAACAGGGTCGCCGCGGCGAGGGAGATGCCGAGCACGGCAGCGGCGCGAAGCGTCATGGGTGAACCTCATGCGCGAACCGGAGGTCTCGCAACCGCCATTATAGGCGACGCGGCGGGAAAGCGTGCCCGCCGGGCGATTCCGCTGCACGCCAATTGCGTTGATCCGCCTTTCGCAATTTGCTTTCGGCTCTCCCGCGGAAATTCCCGTTGCGCCCCGATGGCAGCCGGGCGACCATCTTCTCTTGGAAGAGGCGTCGCCCGTGGCGTGGCGATCTCTCGCACGCCCCGAACGGCGCCCGTGCGACACGGGAAGGAGGCGTGCATGACCGACAGACCGGCTGGACCGCGCTGCGCTGCGTTGGTGGGGCCCTATCTCTCCGGCAAGACCACCCTGCTCGAGGCGCTGCTCTTCGCCAGCGGGACGACGCACCGGCGCGGCACGGCCAAGGAAGGCAACACTGTCGGTGACCACGCGCCAGAGGCGCGGGCGCGGCAGATGTCGACCGAGCTCAACGTCGCCGCGGCGACCTTTCTCGGCGATCCCTGGACCTTTCTCGATTGCCCCGGCTCGGTCGAGCTTGCCTGGGAGGCGCAAAGCGCGTTGCTGGCCGCCGATGTGGCGGTCCTGGTCTGCGAGCCGGAAACAGAGCGGGTCCTCACCTTGAGCCCGCTCTTCAAGTTTCTGGACGACCATCAGATCCCGCGCATGATCTTCATCAACAAGATGGACACGGCGACATCGCGCGTCAGCGAGGTGCTCGCGGCGCTGCAATCCGTGTCGCGGAAGCCGCTGGTGCTGCGCCAGGTGCCGCTGCCCGATGCCGAGGGCAAGGTGACCGGCTATGTCGACCTGGTCAGCGAGCGCGCTTATCGCTACAAGCCCGGCCACGCCTCCGACCTGGTCAAGCTGCCCGACGATTTGCTCGAGGAGGAGCGCGTGACGCGCGCCGGCCTGGTCGAGAAGCTCGCCGATTTCGACGACAAGCTGCTGGAGCAGCTGCTCGAGGATTTGCAGCCCTCGAAGGAGGAGATCTATCGCCACCTGACGCAGAATCTGCGCCGCGACCTCATCGTGCCGGTGTTCCTGGGCTCGGCGCTGCAGGAGCACGGCGTGCGCCGCCTGCTCAAGGCGTTGCGCCACGAGACGCCCGCCGTCGCCGAGACCGCGGCGCGGCTCGGTCTCCCGGAAGGGACGCGCGACACGGTGGCCCAGGTGATCAAGACCTACCACGCGCCGCATTCCGGCAAGCTGTCGCTGGTCCGCGTGTGGAGCGGCCAAGTGAATGACGGCATGACCTTGAACGGCGTGCGCGTCGCCGGCGTGCTGCGCCTCACCGGCGCGACCCAGGAAAAACGCCCCTCCGCCGCCGCCGGCGAAGTGGTGGCGCTAGCGCGCATGGAAGGGATCGGCACCGGCGCCGTGCTCGCCGCCGGCACCGCGCCGCCGCTGCCGCGCCCGCCCGTGCCGAAGCCGGTCTATGGGCTTGCCATCGCCGCCGAGAAGCGCGCCGACGATGTGAAGCTCACCGGCGTCGTCGCCAAACTGGTCGAGGAGGATCCGACGCTGGTGCTGGAGCAGAACCCCGAGCTCCAGGAGATGGTGCTGTGGGGGCAGGGCGACATCCATCTGCAGATCGCCATGGATCGGCTGCGCATCAAATACAATCTCCAGGTCGCCGCGCGTAAGCCGCAGCTGCCCTACAAGGAGACGATCCGCAAGGGCACGGCGCAGCATGCGCGCTTCAAGCGCCAGTCCGGCGGGCACGGCCAGTTCGCGGACATCCAGATCGAGGTGAAGCCGCTGCCGCGCGGCACCGGCCACATCTTCACCGATTCCGTCGTCGGCGGCGCCATCCCGCGCAACTACATCCCCGCCGTCGAGGAGGGCGTGATGGAGTTCCTGCGCCACGGGCCGCTCGGCTTCCCGGTGGTGGACGTGTCGGTGACCCTGATCACCGGGCAGTTCCACGCCGTCGACAGCTCCGACCAGGCGTTCAAGACGGCCGCGCGCCTGGCCATGAGCGAGGCGATGCCGAAATGCGACCCGGTGCTGCTCGAGCCCATCCACTTCGTCGAGATCTCCGTGCCCAGCGCCTTCACCTCGCGCGTGCAGCGGCTCATCTCCGGCCGGCGCGGCCAGATCCTCGGCTACGACGCAAAGGCCGGCTGGGACGGCTGGGATGTGGTGACGGCCAACCTGCCGCAAGCCGAGCTGCACGACCTCATCGTCGAGCTGCGCTCGGTGACGCTGGGCGTCGGCGGCTATGCCGAGCGCTTCGATCATCTGCAGGAGCTGACCGGCAAGCTGGCCGAGCGCGTGCTGGCCGGCCGCGGCGAGCAAGCGGCGCAATAGCCGGCGCCCGCCATTAATCCCGCCCGCTCGCGCGGGCGTGATTTGCCGCGACCCGGCAGCAGCGCTATGTGCTGCCGTGAGCGTTCCTGAGGAGAGCCTGAATGTTGATGAAGCGCAAGCGCGGCTGGGAGCTGCGCGAGAGCGAGGCGACGCCCGAGGCGGTGTTCCACGACCGCCGCCGCGTGGTCCAGGCGATGGGCTTCGGCGCGCTGATCGCCTCGGCAGGTGGCGGCGAGTGGGCGGTCGGCAAGGCGATGGCGGCGGCCGAGGCCGATCCGTCGGCCGGGCTCTACCCGGTCAAGCAGAACCCGCGCTACACGCTCGATCGTCCGATCACCGACGAGAAGCTCTCCACCACCTACAATAATTTCTACGAGTTCGGCTCGCAGAAGACGATCGCCGACGACGCGCAGGCGCTGCCGATCCGGCCATGGACCGTGACCATCGACGGCATGGTGGCGAAGCCGCTGACGCTCGG
>DASWFH010000196.1:0-4918 GCA_036394355.1 Allostellaceae bacterium
GACGCCGATATAGGCGCGCGACAGCTCCTCCGAGACGATGCACATGGCGAGCTTGCCCAGGCCCAGGCCGCCGGCGCTCTCGGGCACGGTGAGGCCGAACACGCCGAGCGCCGCCATCTCCTCGACCACGGCGAGCGGGATCAGCTCGTCCTTGAGATGCCAGTCATGAGCGAAGGGCGCGACGCGCTCGGCGCCGAAGCGCCGGAACTGGTCGCGCACCATGTCGAGCGCCTCCTCGCCGAGCGCGAGATGACCGAAATCGCCGCCGTCGAGCGCATCCTTCAGCAGCTCGGCGAGCCGGGCGCGCGCCGCCTCGCTGTTGCCGGCGCGCGCGAGGAGCGCAACCTCGGGCCCGCGGAAGGCGTGGAGGTCGTCATCGCCGAGGCCTAGGTCGTGCGGCCGCACCACCTCGACCTGGCTCAGCGCGATGCCGCCGGCGAGCTGGCCAAGATACTCGCCGAAGGCCATCTGCAGCATCAGCGCCTCGCGCTCGCCGAGCCCGCCGACCAGCTCCAGCCGCTCGGCCCAGAGCCGCATCTGCCGCAGCGCCTCGACATATGTGGCCATCCAGGCATAGCCATGGGCTGCGAATTGCCGCGCCTCCAACAGCGCCGGATCGATCGTCCCGCCGGGCGCGAGATCCGCCAGCAGCCGACGCTTGGCCGCCGCGAGCAGGCCCTCGGCGGCGTCGAGCGCGCGACCGGTGAGCGGCAGCAGATCCGGGAGGAGCGGACCTGACGGGGCGGTGCTTGTGCTTATTTGCGTGGTCCTCATCGGCCCGCTCATCATAAACCCCTCTCCCCTCGCGGGAGAGGGATGGGGTGAGGGGGTTGTTTACGGCATCGCACGCTAGAGAAGGCCCCCTCACCCTCCCAACGCTTCGCGTTGGGCCCCCTCTCTCTCCCGCAAGGGGAGAGGGGAACCCCTATGCCTGCGCCGCCTCCTCGAGGGTGCGCATGCCCGGGCGCTTGGCCTGCACGAGGACGGCCATGTTGCCGGGCTTGTGCTCGTTGCGCCACATCTTCATGTGCGCGCGCGGGATGTCGGCCCAGGAGAAGACCTCGGACATGCAGGGATCGATGCGCCGTTCGACCACCAGCCGGTTCGCCTGGCTCGCCTGCAGCAGGTTGGCGAAATGGCTGCCCTGGATGCGCTTCTGCCGCATCCACACGAAGCGCGCGTCGAAGGTGAGGTTGTAGCCGGTGGTGCCGGCGCAGAACACCACCATGCCGCCGCGCTTCACGATGAAGCAGGAGACCGGGAAGGTCTGCTCGCCCGGATGCTCGAAGACGAAATCGACGTCGTTGCCCTTGCCGGTGAACTGCCAGATCGCCTTGCCGAACTCGCGCACCTTCTTCATGTAGTCGCCGTAGCCGCCGGTGGCATTCACGTCGGGGAGGCGCCCCCAGCAATCGAATTTCTTGCGGTTGATGACGCCCTTGGCGCCAAGCGACATGACGAAGTCGCGCTTCTCGTCCTCGGAGATGACGGCGATCGCGTTGGCGCCGGCGGTGGCGATGAGCTGGATCGCCATCGAACCGAGCCCGCCGGCGGCGCCCCAGACAAGCACGTTGTGGCCTGGCCGCAGCACGTGCGGGCGATGGCCGAACAGCATGCGATAGGCGGTGGCGAGCGTCAGCACGTAGCAGCCGCTCTCCTCCCAGGTGAGGTGCAGCGGCCGCTCCATGAGCTGCCGGCCCTGCACGCGCGCAAACTGCGCGAACGAGCCATCAGGCGTCTCGTAGCCCCAGATGCGCTGGCTCGGCGAGAACATCGGGTCGCCGCCATTGCACTCCTCGTCGTCGCCGTCATCCTGGTTGCAATGGACGACGACCTCGTCGCCGACCTTCCAGCGCTTCACCTTGGCGCCGACCGCCCAGACGATGCCGGTGGCGTCGGAGCCGGCGACGTGGAACTCGGCCTTGTGCACATCGAAAGGCGAAATCGGCTTGCCCAGAGCCGCCCAGACGCCGTTGTAGTTGACGCCGGCGGCCATCACCATGACCAGCACCTCGTCGGCGGCGAGCTCGGGCGTCGACACGGCCTCGACCTGCATCGCCGTTTCCGGCGGCCCGTGCCGGTCGCGGCGGATGGCCCAGGCATACATGCGCTTCGGCACATGGCCGAGGGGCGGGATCTCGCCGATATCATAAAGGTCCTTGATCGGCCGACCGGCCGTCGGACCCGGAGCGAAGGGGATCACCTGGGCAGGCTCGCTCATCGCACAACCTCCGTCTGTCGCCAGTGCCGCGCCGGTCACATTGCAGCGCAACAAAGGGATAAACACCGGTGTAACGGAGATGTCTTTGTGCTGCAATGCACAAAAGCCGGTTTGTGTCGAAATCTGCTGTTGACAGATAATTTTATTGCGACTTGGCGGCGCAGATGGCCTTGAGCGCCTGCCAGTCGGCGTTCGACAGCGCCGGCCATTTGCCGCGTGTCGTCTCCGCCCGCACCGCGGCAAGGCGCTGCGCATCGGGCGGATGCGTGCTGAGATAGGGCAGCTTGGGGCCAAGTGCGCGCTTCTCCATGCGCTCGAAGAAGGTGGCGAAGCCATCGGTGCCGATCCCGGCGCGCTGCAACAGCTTCACGGCGCCGGCATCGGCCTCGGCCTCCATGGCGCGTGAATAGGAGAGCGTCGTCAGCAGGAATCCGACCGAAGCGCCGGTGCCGTTGCCCAATGTCAGCTCGATGAGGAGCGCCAGCCCGGAATTGGCGACGAGCGCCCGCATCGGGTGCCGGTTGAGGGCGTGCGTCAGCTCGTGGGCGAGCACGCCCGCCACCTCGTCCGGCGACTGCGCCTCGCCGAGCAGACCCCGCAGCAGCACGATATGTCCGCCCGGCAGGGCGTAGGCATTGACGACCGGGCTGTCGCGGACGATGACGGTGATCGGAAAAGGCGGCTCGGCGCCCTTGGTCAGCTGCCGGGTCAGGCCTTGTAGCGCCGCCGACCCGGCCGAGCCGGTGCAGCGCGCGCCCCAGCCCGGCTGCATCTCGACGGTGTCCCCAAGTCTCTCTTCCCAGCTCGGCGGGATATACTCGACGATCCGGCCGGCGATCAGCGGCAGGCCCCACCACAAGCCCCCGATGGCGGCGAGCAGGGCGATGGTGCCGACCGTACCAAAGAGGAGGCTGCGACGCGCAGCGCGCTTCACCGTCGGCGCTGCGGCCGCCAGCGCCGACGCGAAGGCCGGGTCCTCGACCGTCAGCCGCGCGTCGCCGCGGGCGAGGCGCACGGGGCCTTTGCGCAGCTCATCGGCGCGGAGCGACACCGAACTGTAAGGCCAGATCTCGCCGCCCTCGCCCTCCGCGGCGGCCAAGCGGATGCCGTCATCGACGCGAATGCCCTCCGGCGCGAGCGTGACCGTCACGGCGCGGCGGACGGCCTTGCGGCCGTCGCTGATCCACCCCGTGAAGGTCGTCGGCGCGCTCAGATGAACCCGCCCACGTCCAGGGTATCGAAGAGCTGCGCCAGCCCCTCGCCGCCCTTCGGTCGGCGCCGGCCCGGCGCCTGGCTCAGCGCCGCCAGCTCGTTGACCGCATAGATCTTCAGGTGGGTGCAGAAGAACCGCACATAGCGCTGGCCGACGAAAGCCATGGCGAGACCGGCGGTGATGACGAGCAAGACGACGTTCCCGAACTGGAACCAGAAGAGGTCGCGCTTGCGCACCGGGAAGGCGAAGCACACGCGGCCGAAATGCGTGTTCTCGGCGATGTAGCCGAAGGCCCGCGCGAAGTAGTGCAGATAGCCGATGATGCTGGTGATGATATAGGTCAAATAGAAGGCGGCAATGGCGCCGGCCATCGCCCCTCCGTGCTGCTGGAGCTGCTGCGGGTTCTGAGGCATCCCCACGATCAGGAAGAAGAGTCCGCCGCCGATGAGAGCGGCCAGCAGCAGGCCGAGGATACTCGCTGCGTAGGCGACCAGGAATGGTCCGACCAGCCGCCTGGCGGAACCATCGAAATGGAAATTCATGTCGCCGAAGCCAGTGTGCCTCGTCTTGTAGCGCCACAGCCCGACATACCGCCATGGCGCGGCGAGGCCGAGCGTGATCGGCAGCAGCAGGGTGTAGCCGATGGCGCGGAAGGCGTAGCTCGCCGCCGAGCCTTCGACCCCGCCGCGGATGCCATGCCACAGCGTCCGGCTGAGCTGATAGCGCCGGCTGCCGTATTGCGACACGAAGACGACGAAGATCAGGACGGAGAACTGCACGACAAGCCCCAGGACCGGCGCCAGCTTGGCCGGCACGCCCAGTCGCACAAGGAGCCACCCGACGCCGAACCCCAGACCGAAAATGAGGGGAAACAGAACGAGCGCCATGAGGAAGCGGCGAAACAGCTCGCCACCGGTGCCGTCATACTCGAAGCGCTCGTCGAGCAGGCTCACATGGCTCCAGAAGTATTTCCGGATCCGGGTACGGCCCCAGAACCGCGAATAGATGCCGAGCGTGACGATGCCGAGGAGAAGGACCTTGAGCCACAGGACGAACAACTCGCCCGTGCGGCCGTCATAGACGAGGCGCCCCTCCTCCGGGTGGCCCGCCCGTATGCGTGCGGAAGGACCGGCGGCGCCGGTCCGATCGGATGTGATCGTCATTTCGAAACCCCCTTAAACGTCGATCGATTATTTCATGTTCGTAATGTACCTATAGTTAAAATTCTCACTACGCGCCCCAGCGTCCATTGTGCAGCGCAGCAAGGCGTGGGATATTTCTCGCGCCAGGTGTTAGATATCGCTGCCATCCTCGCAACAGGAGATACGAGAGACCGGGAGATGAGCGAGAGCGAGAAGCGCGTGCAGCGCGAGGAGCCGTGGCTGTTCCGCACCTATTCCGGACATTCCTCGGCGGCGGCCTCGAACGCCCTCTACCGCACCAACCTGCAGCGTGGGCAGACCGGGCTGTCGGTCGCCTTCGAT
>DASWFH010000197.1:0-6484 GCA_036394355.1 Allostellaceae bacterium
GGCGGTGCTGAACCCGAAGTCGCTGATCAAGTTCCTCGACGAGAAGATCCGCACGCTGGGGACGGCGGCGTGCCCGCCCTATCATCTCGCCATCGTCATCGGCGGGACCTCGGCCGAATACAACCTCAAGACGGTGAAGCTCGCCAGTACGCGCTATCTCGACACCCTGCCGAGCGAGGGCAACAAATTCGGTCAGGCCTTCCGTGATCGCGCCTTCGAGGAGGAGGTGCTGGGCCTCACTCGCAACCTCGGGATCGGCGCGCAGTTCGGCGGCAAATATTTCTGCCACGATGTGCGCGTGATCCGCTTGCCGCGGCACGGCGCCAGCGTGCCCATCGGCATCGGCGTGTCCTGCGCCGCGGACCGGCAGATTCTCGGCAAGATCGGCGCCAAGGGCGTGTTCCTCGAGGCGCTCGAGACCAACCCGGCCAAGTACCTGCCAGAGATCGACGAGGCGAAGCTCGGCGGCGCGGTGGTGCGCATCGATCTCACGCGGCCGATGGCGGAGATCCGCCGCACGCTGTCGCAATACCCGATCAAGACGCGGCTGTCACTCACCGGGCCGCTCATCGTCGCCCGCGACATCGCCCATGCCAAGCTCAAGGAGCGGCTCGATCGCGGCGAAGGGCTGCCGCAATACGTCAAGGATCATCCGATCTATTACGCCGGCCCCGCCAAGACGCCGGCGGGCTACGCGTCGGGCTCGTTCGGGCCGACCACGGCAGGGCGGATGGATTCCTATGTCGATCAATTCATGGCGGCTGGCGGCAGCTTCGTCACCCTGGCCAAAGGCAATCGCGGCGCCGAAGTACGCGAGGCCTGCAAGAAGCATGGCGGCTTCTATCTCGGCTCGATCGGCGGGCCGGCGGCTCGGCTCGCCCAGGACTGCATCAAGAAGGTCGAGGTGATCGAATATCCCGAGCTCGGCATGGAGGCGATCTGGCGCATCGAGGTGGCCGACTTCCCCGCCTTCGTCGTCGTCGACGACAAGGGCAACGACTTCTTCGCCAAGCTCACCTGAAGGCGCCATTGGCGCACGCCACCGCCGATGATGTCCGCCATCGTGATCGGCGATGTTCTCTATTCTCTAATGTCCGCGTCGATGAGCAAAACCGGCGCGACTTCAAGGAAGCAGGGATGCCGCCATTCCGTTATGAGCGGGGACCGCCGAGCGGTGGCTCTGGGGTATTATGCGGTTGCCGGCCGGTGTGTGGTCGAGGCTGGCGATCGTGTCGCGGTGGGAGCCGCGCGCGGACGTGAGGTACGTTGTACCGGGTTGGCGCGGCGCGAGCGCCTGTAAGCGATGAAGTAAGGAACGGGCGTGGCGCAGGATATCGACCTTGCAGCGTTGGGGCGGGGCGACAAGGCAGCCTGGGACGCGTTCGTCCGCCGCTACGCGGGGCTGGTGGTGTCGGCGGTACGCGGCGTGTCGCGCGACGGCACGGATATCGAGGATCTCGTTCAGGAGGTGTTCGTCCGGCTGTGCAAGGACGGCTTCCGGCTGCTCAAGACCTACGATGCGGCGCGGGCGGGGCTGTCGACCTGGCTCACCATCGTCGCCCGCAGCACGGCTCGCGACGCGCTCCGCCGCCGGCAATTGCCGTTGACGCCACTCGATGCGGTGCCGGAGAGCCTGCTCGCGAGCGGCGGCGTACCGCCGGAAAAGCTACGGCTGCCCGAGGGCCTGCTGTCGCCACGCCAGAAGCTGGTCCTCAGCATGCTCTACGATCGCGATATGGAGGTCGCGGAGATCGCGGAAAGCCTGGGGGTGGACCCGCAGACGGTGCGCAGCACACACCACAAGGCAATGCTGAAGCTCCGGACCCATTTCGCGGCGGAAGAGCAAGAGGTAAAAAAATGAGCTATCCAAGGGATGAAAGGTTTGTAAGGTGCCTAGAACAGGGCGAGGAGAAACGCCATGGCTGGACCCAGGGACAGGACTGACGAGGCGGCGCTGTGGCGCCGTTGGCGCTCGGCCTCTGCCTTGGTTGATGCTGGCGTCGAACCGGACGCTTTGCTGCTGGCCGCCTACGCCGAGGACCGCCTGCCGGACGAGGCGGCCGACGCGATCGAGAATTGGCTTGCCGTCCACCCCGACATGGTGTCTGACGTCCTGGCGGCGCGCCGCACCGCGCGCACCGAAAGCCCTGCTCCCTCTCCCGCCGTGGTGGCGCGAGCGGCCGCGCTGGTGGCCGCCGGCGATGCGCAAGTACTGACCTTCCGGCGACCGGCCGGCCGCGGCATGACGAGTTGGCGCACCGCGGCGCTCTGGAGCGGCATGGCTGCGAGCCTAGTGGTGACGAGCCTGATCGGCTTCACCCTCGGCAACAGCGCTTATCTCAGCCTAGCCGGTGGGGCTTCGCCCGCCTTCGGCCAGGAGCTGTTCGATCCCCCGACCGGGCTTTTCAATAGCCTGGACGAGGAGCCGAGCACATGACAAGCCTCGCCGAGGCCGCACCGAAGTCCAGTGCGCGCGGTCGGCTCGTGTGGATCGCGCTGGCGCTGTCACTCACGCTCAACGTCTTTTTCGTCTTCGGGCTCCTGTGGTTCCAGGTCGCCGGCCAGTTGATGCAGACACCCGCCGAGCGGGTAGCGGCGACGGCGAACGAGCTCAACCTTACCGCGGAGCAACGCGGTGCTTTCCAGCAGTTCGTCAGCGAGGTTCAGGAGCGCTCGCGCCAGCTGCGTGACAGCAACCAACCGCTGATCCAGCAGGTTTGGGACGAGCTCGCCAAGCCGCAGCCGGATCAAGCTTTGATCGCTCGTCTCGTCGATGAGGCTACCGAGAACCGCCACGCCTACCAGAAGGACATGGCGGCTGTGCTCGGCCAGTTTCTGGCCGTCCTCTCGCCCGAGCAGCGAGCCCAGTTCGTCGAACTCGCCAAGCGCCCGCAGGACAAACGAGCCGCCCATATACGGCGGCTCATCATGCCGTAGGCGCTGCAATCTCGGATTGATCGCGATGGCAGGCGCTCGCACGCTGCGCTAACCTCTGCGTCGTTGTCGCGGAGGTCGATCCCATGCGCATTGCCCTGTGTCTCCTGCTGCTGATTGCCGCGCTTTGCGCCGGCTCCGGGCGGGCAGGTGCGTCGGCGCGCGAAGCTGCCGACGCCTATCACCGCGGCGACTTCGCTGCCGTCCTGCGCGCCTGCAGCGCCGAGGCGCAAGCAGGCGATGCCAGCTGCCAGAGCTGGCTCGGCGTGCTCTATGCCGAAGGCAAAGGGGTGACGCGGGATGCCGCGACGGCGGCAAGCTGGTTTCGCCGCGCCGCCGAGCAGGGCCATGGCGCCGCCGCCTACAATCTCGCCCGGGCTTATGAGGAAGGCGACGGTGTAGCAAAGGATCTGACGGAAGCCCGGAAATGGTCGCAGAAGGCTGCCGAGCAAGGCATCCCCTATGCCCAGCTGCAACTGGGCATGCTGCTCATGCAGGTCGACCGGGACATGAAGGAGGCGGTGAAATGGTTCAAGCTCGCGGCAGCGCAAGGCCTCCCCATTGCCCAGGGTTTCGTCGGCTCGGCCTATGAGCTGGGCGACGGCGTCCGGCGCAACTACCGCAGCGCCGTCAAATGGGACGAAGTCGCGGCGGAGCACGGCGACACGCTCGCCGCGGGCCACCTCGCCTCGCTGTACGAGCGCGGGCTCGGCGTCGATGCCGACGCCGAGGAGGCCTATTTCTGGTACCGCATCGCCCTCAGGGATCCGCATGACCCGAGCCGCAAGGAGGACGAAGCGGGGCTGACGCGGGTGGCTGCGCAGCTGTCGAAAAAGCAGCTTGCCGCCGCCGAGCAGGCGGTTCGCGATTGGCGCCCCGAAGAGGCGGTGATCGGCCCGCCCAAGCGCGCCAAGCGCAAGGGCACGCGGCCGCAGGGCGAGCCGCAGCTCTTCGCCACCGGTACAGGCTTCTTTGTCAGCCGCAACGGGCATCTGCTGACCAATAACCATGTCGTGGCGGAGTGCGCGGCCGTGCGGGTCAGCGACGCTGACAAGAGCACGCCCACCAAGGTCCTCGCCACCGACGCCGAGCGCGATCTGGCGCTGCTCCAGCTGTCGCGGGCGACGCCTGCCGCCGTGTTCCGCGGCGAAGAGAAGCTGCGCCCCGGCGAAGGCGTGGTCGTGGTGGGCTTCCCGCTTTCCGGGCTCCTCACCTCCGACCCGATCGTCACGACCGGCATCATCAGCGCGCTCGCCGGGCCGCGCGACGATCGGCATCTGCTGCAGATCTCGGCCCCGATCCAGCCGGGCAACAGCGGCGGGCCGCTGCTCGACAGCAGCGGCCATGTCGTCGGCGTGGTGGTGGCCACCTTGAGCACGCTCAAGCTCGCCAAGGCGACCGGCGCGATCCCCGAGAACATCAACTTCGCCATCAAGGCGGCGGAGGCACAAGTCTTCCTCAAGGCGCAGGGGATCGAGGTTGAGACCGCACCGCAGGGCGCGCCGCTCTCGACCGCCGCGGTCGCCGACCGGGCGCTCGAGGTGACCGTCCGTCTCGAGTGCTGGAAATAAGCGGCCGTCGGTTGCGCTCCCGCCCACGCCCGCGGGCTCCCATATAAAGGCTGGCTGCAGCCCGAGGAGCCTTGCCATGGCCAAAGAGCGCCCGACCCGCATCGAACGCGACACCATGGGCGAAGTGGCGGTGCCCGCCGCGCGCTACTGGGGCGCCCAGACGCAGCGCTCGCTCGAGAATTTCCGCATCGGTGGCGAGCGCATGCCGGCGCCGCTCATCCGCGCGCTCGCGCTCGAGAAGAAGGCCGCGGCGCTGGCAAACATCGCGCTGGGCGAGCTCGACGCCAAGCTCGGCAGGGCCATCGTCGCAGCCGCCGACGAGGTGGTCGCCGGCAAGCACGACGACGAGTTCCCGCTGGTCGTGTGGCAGACCGGCTCCGGCACTCAGACCAACATGAACATGAACGAGGTGCTCGCCAACCGCGCCAACGAGATGCTCGGTACCGGGCGCGGCGCCAAGAGCCCGGTGCATCCCAACGACCATGTCAACCGCAGCCAGTCCTCGAACGACAGCTTCCCCACCGCGATGCATGTCGCCGTCGTCGACGAGATCCATCGCCGCCTGCTGCCGGCGCTGCGCCATCTGCACGTGGCGCTCGCTGCCAAGGCGCGGGAGTTCGCGGACATCATCAAGACCGGACGCACCCATCTGCAAGATGCGACGCCGCTGACCTTGGGCCAGGAGTTCGGCGCCTACGCGCGCCAGATAGAGCTCGGCATCGAACGGATCGAGGCTTGTCTCCCCCGCCTCTACCCGCTCGCCCAAGGCGGCACCGCCGTGGGCACCGGGCTCAATGCCAAGCAGGGCTTCGCCGAGCGCTTCGCCGCCACCATAGCGGAGATCACCGGCCTCCCCTTCACCTCCGCCGCCAACAAGTTCGAGGCGCTGGCGAGCCACGACGCGCTGGTCGAGGCGTCGGGCGCACTCAATGTGCTGGCGGCCTCGCTCATGAAAATCGGCAACGACATCCGCCTCATGGGCTCGGGGCCGCGCTCGGGCCTCGGCGAGCTGCACCTGCCGGAGAACGAGCCCGGCTCGTCGATCATGCCGGGCAAGGTCAACCCGACGCAGGTCGAGGCACTCACCATGGTCGCGGCGCAAGTGATGGGAAATCACGTCACCATCACCATCGCCGACAGCCAGGGGCAGTTCGAGCTCAACGTCTTCAAGCCGGTCATCATCTACGACCTGCTGCAGTCGATTCGGCTCATCGCCGATGCGTCGCAAAGCTTTGCCGATCACTGCGTCGCCGGGATCGAGGCCGACCGCGAGCGCATCGACGAGCTGCTGCGCCGCTCCTTGATGCTGGTGACGGCGCTCAACCCGCATATCGGCTACGACAAGGCGGCGCAGGTGGCGAAGAAAGCCCATGCCGAGGGCACGAGCCTCAAAGAGGCGGCGGTGGCGTTGGGCTATGTCTCGCCGGAGGATTTCGACCGCTGGGTGCGGCCCGAGGCGATGATCGGTCCAAGCTGACGATGGGCACGCTGCGCAAGCGCTCGGTGATGATCGCCGGGCATGCGACCAGCCTCTCGCTCGAGGAAGCATTCTGGGAGGAGCTTCGCACGCTCGCGCGGCGTCGCGGCACGTCCATCACCGCCCTCATCGCTACAGTCGATGCCGAGCGCCAAGGCAATTTGTCGAGCGCGCTGCGCCTCTTCGTGCTCGATTGCTACCGGCGCGGCGAGCTTGGCCCGGAAGGGCCTAGCGCGATGGTGCGGGGCCGGTGACAGGCGGATCGACCGGCGCGTGCTGGCGCTGCCCGAGGAAGTGTTGCAGGGGGTTCACCTCCAAGACTTCGCGCGGCGCATCGATCGGCCCTTCGACTTGCACCACCACGGGTGGGACCATCGCGATGCCGGTGAAGCGCAATTCGATGCGGCTTGCCATGGTCCAGCGCGGCAGATCGAACACGGCGGTCGCCTGACCCGCGGCTCCGTCGGCGGTGACGCGCAGGTCATTGCTGCGAGCGACGCCA
>DASWFH010000198.1:0-3706 GCA_036394355.1 Allostellaceae bacterium
TCGCGCCGCCAGCTCGAGGCGCGCCGCGACCACGACACCTTCGACCGCCTGCCGCAGCTCGAGATGCCCGTGGCGCTGTTCGCCGGAAAATACGACGGTGTCGCCAAGCCCGAGGCGCAGGAGGCGATGCGCCGGCAGATACCCGGCTCCAGCTTGCGCTTCTTCGAAGCCGGCCACCTCTTCATGATGCAGGACCCCGCCGCCTACCCGGCGATCGCCGATTTTCTTACGGGGTAGCCTGGATCGACTCGGTTGCGGCCTTCGAGACGCGCCCTTCGGGCGCTCCTCAGGCTGAGGATGGATTTGTATTGCCATCCCTGTCGATGCCATACACCCCGCCCTCCTCATCCTGAGGAGCGGTGCGAAGCACCGCGTCTCGAAGGACGCACCACCGTCATGCAGCGGATGGGGAAATCCACTCAGCGCCTGAGCGTGCCGCCGGTCGCCTTCTCGACCGCGGCGATGAGCTTCTGCGAGAAGGCGTCGAGCGCCTCGTCGGTGAGCGTCGCTTCTTCCGGCTGCAGCACCACGGTGATCGCGAGCGATTTCTTGCCAGGGTCGATGCCGGCGCCGGTATAGACGTCGAAGAGGCGCACGGCGCCGACGAGCTTCTTGTCGACGCCGCGCGCCGCGCGCAGCAGCGTCTCCGCCGGCAGGTCGGCGGCGACAACGAAGGCGAAGTCGCGCTCGACCGGCTGGAACGGCGAGAGCCGCAGCAGGGGCCGCGCGGCGCCCTTGGCGCGCGGTAGCGGCGCGCGGTCGAGGAAGATCTCGAAGCCTACCGCCGGGCCGGCGACATCGAGCTCGCGCAGCAGGCCCGGATGGATCTCGCCGAACGCGCCCAGCAGCTTCGGCCCGAGCCGCAGCGTGCCGCCGCGCCCGGGGTGGTACCAGTCGGGCGGTGCCGCATCGACCTGGAGATTGTCGGTGGGCGCGCCTGCAGCGGCGAGCGCGGCCAGCGCGTCGGCTTTGGCGATGAAGGCGTCGACCGGCCGGCCGGGATCGTCCCAGCGCTTCGGCCCGGTGCGCCCGGTGCGCACGCCGGCGGCCACGAGGTCCTGCCCCTCCGGCGTGTCGTCGCGGTATTGCGGGCCGATCTCGAACAGCGCGCCGTCGGCGAAGCCGCGATCGGCATTGCGCTGCGCCGCCGCCAGCAGGTTCGGCAGGATCGACGGACGCATCTGGTCGAGGTCGGCGCTGATGGGATTGACGAGGCGCAACGCCTCGGGCGCCGCGCCGAACAGCTCGGCGAGCGGGCGCGGCATGAAGGAGAAGGTCACCGCCTCGACCAAGCCGCGCGAAGCCAGCGTGCGGCGCACGAAATCGACGCGCCGCTGCGCTGGCGTCAGCGCCGGCTTGGGCATCGCCGTGTCGCGCGGCAGGGGCACCGAGGGAATGCGGTCGTAGCCGTAGATGCGCAGCACTTCCTCGACGAGGTCTGCCTCGCCCTCGATGTCGCCTCGCCAGGAGGGCGGCTCGACCGCGAACACGCCGGCCTGCTCGGTCACCCTGCAGCCCAGCGCCTCGAGGATGCGCTTCGACTCCGCCGCCGGCACGTCGATGCCGCCCAGCGTGCGCACGCGCGAGGGGCGGAAGGTGTAGGTGCGCTGCCATTTGGGCACGGCGCCGGAGATCCCCACGTCGCTCGGCTCGCCGCCGCACAGCGCCATTATCAGCCGCGTCGCGATCTCCATGCCGGGCCGCACGAATTCGGGATCGAGCCCGCGCTCGAAGCGGTAGCGCGCGTCCGATTGCAGCTGCAGCTTGCGCCCGGTCGCCGCGGTGCGCAGCGGGTCGAACAGCGCCGCCTCGATATAGACGTTGGTGATCGCCGCGGTGCAGCCGGTGCTCTCGCCGCCGACGACGCCGCCCACGCTCAAGACCTCCGCGTCGTCGGCGATCACGGTCATGTCAGGATCGAGCGCGTAGCTCTTGCCGTTGAGCGCCAGCAGGGTCTCGCCGGCACGCGCGCCGCGCACGACAAGATCACCCGCGATCTTGTCGGCGTCGAAGACGTGGAGCGGCCGGTCGAGGTCGAAGGTAATGAAGTTGGTGATGTCGACCAGCGCCGAGATCGGCCTGAGCCCGATCGCCGCGAGCCGGTCCTGCAGCCAGCGCGGGCTCGGCCCGTTGCGCACGCCGCGGATGAGGCGACCGATGAACAGCGGGCACGCCTTGTCGTCCGGCCCGGCGAGATGCACCGAGATCGGGCAGCGGAACGACCCTTTGACCGGCGTTGTCGCATCATGCGGCGGGACACCAATCAATATAGGGCCAACCTTGGCTCCGCGCGGCTCCCCCTCACCCTCCCGCTCACGCGGGTCCCTCCCTCTTCCCGCCGGGGAGAGGGTCGGGGTGAGGGGGCCTTCGTACCAGCGCTCGGCAAGAGGTAGGAGCGTGCCGATACCCGATGCGGCGAGGTCGCGGGCGATGCCGCGCACGCCCAGGCAGTCGGCGCGGTTGGGCGTTACCTTGATGTCGAGCACGGGATCGTCGAGGCCCACGGCCTGGGCAAAGGGCGCCCCGACCGGCGCGTTCTCCGGCAGCTCGATGATGCCTTCGTGATCCTCCGAGAGGCCGAGCTCGTAGCCCGAAACCAGCATGCCCCGGGATTCGACGCCGCGGATCGTGCTCTGCTTCAGCACGAGCCCGGTGCGCGGGATGGTCGCGCCGGGCGGAGCGAAGACGCCGAGCATGCCGGCGCGCGCGTTGGGCGCGCCGCACACCACATGAACCCGCTCCGTGCCGGTGTCGACGACGCAGACGCGCAGCTTGTCGGCGTTGGGATGCGGCTCCGCCGAGACGACGCGGGCGACGGTGAAGGCCGCCAGATCCTTGGCGCGGTTCTCGATCGCATCGACCTCGAGGCCGCGCATGACGAGCATGGCGACGATCTCGTCGAGCGTGGCGCCCGTCTCGAGATGCGTCTTGAGCCATGCCAGCGTCGTCTTCATCGCGCCAGCCCGCCGGTCAGCGAGGGCACGTCGAGCGGCAGGAAGCCGTAGTGGCGCAGCCAGCGCAGGTCGCTCTCATAGAAGGTGCGCAGATCGGGAATGCCGTATTTGAGCATGGCGATGCGCTCGATCCCCATGCCGAAGGCGAAGCCCTGATACTCGGCGGGATCGATGCCGCAGATGGCGAGCACCTTGGGATGCACCATGCCGGAGCCCAAAATCTCCAGCCAATCGCCGCCTGCGCCGATGGTCAGTGCGCCGCCGGCGCGCGAGCAGCCGATATCGACTTCGGCCGAAGGCTCGGTGAAGGGGAAATAGCTCGGGCGGAAGCGCACCGGCAGGTCGTCGATGCCGAAGAAGGCGCGGCAGAACTCGATGAGGCAGCCCTTGAGGTGGCCCATATGCGTGCTCTTGTCGATCACCAAGCCCTCGACCTGATGGAACATCGGCGAATGGGTGGCGTCGTGGTCGCTGCGGAAGGTGCGGCCGGGGACGATGATGCGGATCGGCGGCTTCTGCGCTTTCATGGTGCGAACCTGCACCGGCGAAGTATGGGTGCGTAGCACCTGGCGGCTGCCGTCCGGCCGCTCGGGCAGGTAGAAGGTGTCCTGCTCCTGCCGCGCCGGATGCTCGGGCGGGATGTTGAGCGCGGTGAAATTGTGGAAATCGTCCTCGATGTCCGGGCCTTCCGCGACGGCGAAGCCCATCTCGCCGAAGATGGCGACGATCTCGTCGATGGTCTGGCTCAGCGG
>DASWFH010000199.1:0-7052 GCA_036394355.1 Allostellaceae bacterium
CAATCCGCGCCGGCTCGACGCCATGGAAGGCTTCGTCGCCGACGCCAAGAAGCGCGGCGCGCAGGTGCTCGCCGGCGGCGGGCGCCACGGCAACCAGGGCTTCTTCTTCGCGCCCACGGTCGTCACCAACCTTCCCGACGACGCGCGGCTCATGACCGAGGAGCCGTTCGGGCCGGTGGCGCCGATCACGCCGTTCAAGAGCTTCGACGAGGTGGTCGAGCGCGCGAATTCGCTGCCCTTCGGCCTCGCCGCCTACACCTTCACCGCCTCGACCAAGACGGCCAACATGATCTCCGACGCGCTCGAAGCCGGCATGATCGGCGTCAACAGCCTCGCCATCTCGACGCCCGAGACGCCGTTTGGCGGCGTCAAGGACAGCGGCTACGGCCACGAAGGCGGCATCGAGGGCCTCGAGGCCTACACCAACAAGAAGCTGGTGGTGCAGGCTTAAAAGGTGGCGGAGCAGTGCGACGAGATCGGTGGCGCTGCCCCAATCATGCTTCGAGACGCGCTTCGCGCTCCTCAGCATGAGGGATCTTTTTTCTCCTCATGCTGAGGAGCGGTGCGCAGCACCGCGTCTCGAAGCATGAGTGGGGCCGAGCCACCATCGCGAGCCGCAGATGACATGACCCTGAAGCGCCGCACTTTCCTGAAGCACGCCGCCGCGATCGGTGCCCTCTCGATGAGCAGACCCGCCGTCGCCGAAAGCGCATCCGACATGACCCATGTCTTCAGCGCAGCGGAAATAGATCGTCAGCTGCCGGTCGACGATGAGATCTTCCTCGACCATGTCGGGCATTTCGTGCGCGAGCCGGAAGCGGCGAGCCGGGCGCTGCAGCGCGCCGGCTTTGCGCCGACGCCGATCTCGGTGCAGGTCAACCCCGATGCCGCCGACGCCGCGCCGCGCCCGACCGGCACCGGCAACGTCACGGCGATGCTCCGGCGCGGCTATCTCGAAATGCTCTTCAAGACGGCGGAGACGCCGCTCGGGCGCGAGCTCGACGAGGCGATGGCGCGCTATGCCGGCGTGCATCTCGCCGCCTTCGCGGTCGCCGATGCCGCCAAGGCGCATGCGCGGCTCGCCGAAGCCGGCTTCAAGACGCGGCCGCTGGTGCAGATGGAGCGCCCGGTCGCGACCGAGAGCGGTACCGGCACGGCCGCCTTCACCGTGGCGCGCGTCGAGCCGGGCGCCATGGCGGAGGGACGCATCCAGATCCTGACGCATCGTACCGAGGACACCGTGTGGCAGCAGCGCTGGCTGACGCATCCCAACGGCGCCCTCGCGCTCGTCGATATCGTGATCGCCGTCGCCGATGTCGACGAGGCGGCGCGGCGCTTCGCGCGCTTCACCGACCGCCCGGCCGTGGCGAACCGCTGGGGCCAGGCGATCATCCTCGAGCGCGGCCGCGTCCAGCTCGCCACCGTCGACGCGCTCGGTGTGATCCTGCCCGGACCGCCCAAATCGGGCTTACCCTTCATGGCCGGCTATGGCGTCGCGGTCGGCGCGCTCGAGGCAGCGCAAGCCAAGCTGCGCGCCGGCGGCCTCGAGAGCGCGCGCCGCGGCAGGCTTGTCGTCGCGCCCTTCCCGCCGGAGCTGGGCGAGGGCGCCTGGTGCTTCGTCGAGACGGCGGCGCATCTGCCGTGGCGCGCCTGACGGCATCATGTTTCGCAAGGAGTGATGATGCGCAGTTTCGTCTATGACCTGCTTCCCTCGCGCGTCGTGTTCGGCCCCGGCACCATCGACCGGCTCGCCGGCGAAGTGAAGGCGCTCGGCGCCAAGCGCGCCCTGGTGCTGTCGACGCCCGGCCAGCGCAAGCTCGCCGACGAGGTGTCGCGCCGCCTCGGTGTCGCCACCGCCGGCATCTATGCCGAGGCGGTGATGCATGTGCCGGTCGAGACGGCGCGCGCGGCGCGCGAGACGGCGCGCCGCGTCGCCGCCGACTGCATCGTCGCGATCGGCGGCGGCTCGACCATCGGCCTCGCCAAGGCGGTCGCGGTCGACACCAAGCTGCCCATCATCGCCGTGCCCACGACCTATTCGGGCTCGGAGATGACGCCGATCTACGGCGTGACCGAGGGCGGGCTGAAGCGCACCGCGCGCGACGCCAAGGCGCAGCCGCGCGTCGTGATCTACGATCCCAATCTCACGGTGGGGCTGCCGGCGCAGGTGTCGGGCCCGTCGGGGATGAACGCGATCGCCCATTGCGTCGAGGCGCTCTATGCCGAGAACGCCAACCCCATCACCTCGCTGATGGCGGCGGAGGGCTTGCGCGCGCTGGCGCGGACGCTCCCCATCGTCGTGCGCGAGCCCGAGAACATCGAGGCGCGCGGCGACGCGCTCTACGGCGCCTGGCTCGCCGGCGCGGCGCTGGGCGCGGTGTCGATGGGGCTGCACCACAAGCTCTGCCATACGCTGGGCGGCAGCTTCAACCTGCCGCATGCCGAGGTGCATACGGTGATCCTGCCGCACGCGACCGCCTACAATCGCGCCGCCGTGCCCGAGGCGATGCGAATCATCGCCGCCGCGCTCGGCGCCAAGGACGCGGCGCAAGGGCTCTACGACCTCGCCAAGGCGATCGGCGCGCCCCTCGCGCTCGGGGATATCGGCATGCCCGCGGACGGGCTCGACCGCGCGGCGCAGCTCGCCACGGAGAACCCCTACTACAATCCGCGCCCGGTCGAGCAGGAAGCGGTGCGGCGATTGCTCGACGACGCCTATCACGGAAGGCGGCCGGCCGCCTGATCCCAGGGAGGACCCCATGTCCACGCGAAACCTCAGCGAAGCGGATCTGACCGACGCCGTGCTGGCGCGACTTGCCCGCTGCGAGAACCCGCGCTTCAAAGAGATCATGGCGAGCCTCATCCGCCATGTGCACGCCTTCGTGCGCGAGGTCGAGCTCACCGAGGCCGAGTGGTTCGAGGGCATCCAGTTCCTCACCCAAGCCGGGCAGAAATGCGACGCCGATCGGCAGGAATTCATTTTGCTGTCGGACGTGCTGGGCGTGTCGATGCTGGTCGACGCGCTCAATCACAAGACGCCGAGCGGCGCCACGGAATCGACGGTGCTGGGGCCGTTCTATGTCGAGGGCGCGCCGGAGCTGCCCAACGGCGCCGACATAGCGCATGGCGGGCCGGGCGAGCGGACGGAGGTGTCGGGGCGCGTGCTGTCGCTCGGCGGCAAGCCGATCAAGGGCGCCCTCCTCGATGTGTGGCAGACCGCCGACAACGCGCTCTACAGCTCGCAGGACCCGCAGCAGGACCGCTTCAACATGCGCGGCAAGTTCCGCAGCGACGACAAGGGCGCCTTCTCCTTCCGCACGGTGAAGCCGGTGAGCTACCCGGTGCCGACCGACGGCCCCGTCGGCAAGATCCTCAACGCCATGGGCCGCCATCCGATGCGGCCGGCGCATATCCACTTCGTCGTCTCCGCGCCCGGCCACGAGCCCTGCGCCACGCACATCTTCGCCAATGGCGACCGCTACCTCGACAGCGACGTCGTCTTCGCCGTGAAGAACTCGCTCGTCGCCGACTTCAAGCCGAAGGCTGACGGGAAAACGCTCGAAGTCAAATACGATTTCGTGCTGAAGCCCGCTTAGCAACCATGCCATGAAAAAATCGGGAGGAAGGGAATGGCCGGGACGGAGGGTGCAACTCGCAAGCTGACCATGGACGACATCCGCGCGGCGGCGGAGCGGCTCAAGAATTGGGGCCGCTGGGGTGCGGAGGACGAGCTCGGCACGCTCAACTTCACGGCGCCCTCGGACATCGTCGCGGCGGCGCGGCTGGTGCAGAAGGGCAAGGTCATGTCGCTGGCGCTCGCCTACGACGCCAAGGGCCCGCAGGGCGGCAAGACCAAGTATCCCGCGCTCGGCCGCTTCAACCCCATCCATGTCATGCTGCGCACGGGCACCGACGCCTATTCGGGCGTGCTCGACCACCGCAAGATCCGCGGCGCCGACGACATCATCATCATGCCCTTGCAATGCGGCACGCAGTGGGACGGGCTCGGCCACATCTTCTATGGCGACCACATGTGGAACGGCTATGACTGCCGCAATGTGACCTCGGCGGGCGCGCAGAAATGCGGCATCGAGAACACGCGCGAGAAGATGGTCGGCCGCGGCGTGCTGCTGGACATCCCGCGCCTGCTCGGCATGGACCACCTGCCCGACGGCTTCGCCGTCACCTGCGACCATCTCGACAAGGCGGAGCGGCATTTCGGCGTCCAGGTGCGGCGCGGCGATTACCTCATCGTGCGCACCGGGCAGATGGAGGCGAAGCTCGCCGAGCAGAACTGGGACGGCTATTCCGGCGGCGACGCGCCCGGCCTCGCCTTCGAGACGCTCGACTGGCTGCACGCGAAGCAGGTGGCGGCCATCGTCACGGACACCTGGGGCGTCGAGGTCAGGCCCAACCAGACCGACGAGGCGACGCAGCCCTGGCACTGGATCGCCATCCCGATCATGGGTTTGACCGTCGGCGAGATCTTCTACCTGGCCGAGCTCGCCGCGGATTGCGCAGAGGACCGGCGCTACGAATTCATGTTCGTGGCGCCGGCGCTGCCGATCACCGGCGCCGTCGGCTCGCCCGCCAATCCGCTGGCGATCAAGTAAGGAGGCGCCGTGCCGCTGTCCCATTCATGCTTCGAGAGGCGATCCTTCGGATCGCTCCTCAGCATGAGGCGCTTGTTTGGTCCTCGTCCTGAGGAGGCCGCGAGAGAGGCCGTCTCGAAGGATGAGTGGGGAAGCGGCGCCAATCCATAACTGACCGTCGGCGCGGCGAAGAAGCGTCGAGGAAAAGGGAGGGAACCATGCTCGAGTTGCTCGACAAGCAGACAAAGCTCACCGGCAACCAGTATCGCATCATCGCCGCGGCGATCCTCGGCGACATGCTGGAGTTCTTCGATTACTTCCTGATCGGCTTCGTGCTCGCCTTCATCATCAAGCCGTGGCAGCTGACCTTCGGCCAGTCGGCGGTGATCCTGCTGTCGTCGGGCGTCGGCGCGATGGCGGGCGCATTCTTCTGGGGCTCGCTCGCCGACAGGATCGGCCGCAAGAAGGTCTTCATCGCGACCGTGCTCAACTTCTCCATCGCGACGGGCATCCTGGCGCTGACGCCGGACAGAGGCTGGATCTTCCTGTCCGTCTTCCGCTTCATCGTCGGGTTCGGCGTCGGCGGGCTCTACTGCGTCGACCTGCCGCTGGTGCAGGAATTCGTGCCCACGGCGAAGCGCGGCTTGATCGGCGGCCTGGTCACGGTCTTCGTGCCGATGGGCGTGCTGCTCGGCTCGGTTCTCGGCGCGTTTCTGGCACCGGTCGTCGGGTGGCGCGGCCTGTTCGCCGTCGGGCTCCTGCCGGCGGCGCTGACGTTGCTGATCCGCGCCTGGGTCCCGGAATCGCCGCGCTGGCTGCTGCGCATGGGCCGAGGCGAGGAAGCGCGCCAGTCCGTCGCCTGGGCGCTCCAGATGGATCCGCAGCAGATCGCGCTCCAGCCGGCGGATATGGCGGCTCCCGAAAAGAGCAGCCTTGCCCAGATCTTCCGCTATCCCCGCAGCCTCGCGGTTTCCTGGCTGGGCAATCTGGGAGCGCAGACCGGCATCTACGGGGTCGAGCTGTGGGCGCCGACCCTGCTCGTCCTGCTCCTCAACGTGCCGCCGGAAAGGGCGTCCTTCCTGATGATCTTCGTGAGCTTCGCCGGGATCATCGGCCGGATCGTCTTCTCCTGGCTCTCCGACACCGTCGGCCGCCGCCCGTCCGGCGGCCTGTTCGGTATCGGCGCGGCTGCGGCGGTGGTACTGGCGGGCGTGTTCCATAGCGCCATGATCGGCACGGTCTCGGTGTTCTGGCTGCTGCTGATCCCGTGCTATTTCTTCGGTAGCGGCGGCTTCGCCATCGTCGGCCCTTACGCCGCCGAGGTCTGGCCGGCAGGGTTGCGCACCACCGGCATGGGTTCGGCCTACGGCTTCGGCGGGATCGGGAAGATCATCGGCCCGCTCGGCCTGGCGCTGATCGTCGGGTCCTCGAATGTGGTCAAGCCCGAGGTCGTGGTCGACGCCATCATCCCCGCCTTCCTCTATCTCGCCGGCTGGTTCGCGCTCGCCGGCATCGTCTATCTGGCGCTCGGCATCGAGACCAAGGGCCGCTCCATCGAGGCGATCGAGGCGCAGATCGCATCGCAGACGCGCGGCCGCGGTGCGCGCGCGAAGTCGATGGCGGCCGAATAAGCAAGCCGCGGCGGGTCCCGCCGAGTGGGGATGCGCCGGTGCCGGCGCAAGGGCGGGACGGTTGCCGTGGGCACATGGCTGGTTGTTGAGCAGGGCATGCGCGCCGCGCCGCGGATTGCTCTATTCTGATCGTCTTCAGCGCCGACGGGCGGACGCTGGCCCCCCTTCTCGTTCTCCCAGGAGAGACTCATGGCCGTCTCGTTCACACTCAACGGCAAGCCGATCTCCCTCGACGTCGATCCGGACATGCCGTTGCTGTGGGCGATCCGCGATGTCGTCGGCCTGACCGGCACCAAATTCGGCTGCGGCATCGCGCAATGCGGCGCCTGCACCGTGCATATCGGAGGGCAGGCAACACGCTCCTGCGTGACGCCGGTCTCCGCCGTCGCCGACCAGAGCGTGACGACCATCGAGGGGCTGTCGAGCAAGCAGGCCAAGGCGGTGCAGACCGCATGGCGCAAGCTCGACGTCGTGC
The DNA here is from genome assembly GCA_036394355.1 of Allostellaceae bacterium. Taxonomy (GTDB): domain Bacteria; phylum Pseudomonadota; class Alphaproteobacteria; order ATCC43930; family CGMCC-115725; genus DAHUYF01. Next base: position 6,699 of record DASWFH010000199.1, read on the forward strand.
AATGCGGCTATTGCCAGTCCGGCCAGATCATGTCGGCGACGGCGCTGCTCACCGACAACGCCAAGCCCAACGACCACGACATCGACAGCGCGATGAGCGGCAATATCTGCCGCTGCGCGACCTATGTCCGCATCCGCGCCGCCATCCACGAGGCGGCCCGCGTCATGGAGGGCTGATCATGGCACGCTCCCTCGCTCGCACCAGCCGCCGCCGCTTCCTCCAGGGCGCGGCCGCCGCCACCGCCGGCTTGACCATCGGCTTCCACTGGACCGGCGTGCCGCGCGTCGCCGCCGCGGCGGCAGCCGACGGCATGCTGGCGCCCAACGCCTTCGTGCGCGTCGCGCCCGACAACAG
>DASWFH010000200.1:0-14723 GCA_036394355.1 Allostellaceae bacterium
GATCGGCCGCGCCAGGTTGGCGGGGATGGCGAAGCCGATGCCGATCGAGCCGCCCGAAGGCGAGTAGATCGCCGTGTTGATGCCGATCACCTCGCCGGCCATGTTGAACATCGGCCCGCCGGAATTGCCGCGGTTGATCGAGGCGTCGGTCTGCAGGAAGTCGTCATAAGGGCCGGCGTTGATCTCGCGGGCGCGCGCCGAAAGGATGCCGGCGGTGACCGTGCCGCCCAGGCCGAACGGGTCACCGATCGCCAGCACCCAGTCGCCGACCCGCGCCTTGTTCGAATCGCCCCAGCCGATGACGGGCAGCGGCTGCTTGGCATTCACCTTGAGCAGCGCCAAATCGGTCACCGCGTCGCGCCCCACCACCTCGGCCGGGAGGTTGGTGTCGTCGGGCAGCGTCACGGTGATGCTGTCGGCGTCGGCGATGACATGGTTGTTGGTGACGACGAGCCCCGTTGGATCGATGATGAAGCCCGAGCCGAGCGACGGCGAGCGCGGCGACGGCAAGGCCGGCGCGCCGTTGCCGCCGCCCTCACCGCCGTTGCCGTCGTGCTCGCCGAAGAAATCGTGGAAGAACTCGTCGAAAGGCGTGCCGCGCCCGGCATCGGCGCTCGGGCCCTGCGGCGCCGCCTTGTGCGACGTCGCGATGTTGACCACCGCCGGTGTCAGCTTCTCGGCAAGCTCGGAGAAGCCCTCGGGGCCGCGCGCCGCCGCCGGCGCGCTCCACAATGCCAGCGCCAGCGCAGCGGCGATCAGAACTGGGCGATGGGCGGGATGCATCGATCCGCTGGGCATGAGCATCTCTCCCTCGCCTGCCGCCGCCCGGTGCCCACGGACAAACTCGCGGCGGCAACACACGTCGCCATGGGAACGGAGCCCGCGCAGTCAGGTTCCACCGCGGGCCACGGCACGCGGGCGCGCGCATGCCGGAAGCCGGGGCGACGGCAGCCGCGGGCGCTAGCGCTGGGCGACCAGCGGGCAGCCGCCCTGGTCGAGCGGGCGGTACGCTTGGTCGCCCGGCACCGTCGCGAGGATCTTGTAGACGTCCCACTCGGCCTTCGATTCCGCCGGCGTCTTCACCTGCATCAGATACATGTCGTGCACCATGCGCCCGTCCTCGCGCAGCTTGCCGTTGCGGGCGAAGAAATCGTCGATCGGCAGCGCCCGCATCTTGGCGACGACCGCCTTGGCCTCGTCCGTGCCCGCCGCTTGCACCGCCTTCAGATAGTGCGTCACCTCGGAATAGACGCCGGCATGGATCATGGTGGGCATGTGGTGCATCTGCTCGAAGAAGCGGCGCGAGAAGGTGCGCGCTGTCATCGCGATCCCAATAGAAGCCGTCGGTCAGGATCATGCCCTGCGCCATCTGCAGGCCGAGGCTGTGCGTGTCGGTGATCTGAATGAGCAGCGCCAGCAGCTTCTGCCCGTCCTTCTGCAGGCCGAACTCGGCAGCCTGCTTGATCGCCGTCTGGGTGTCGCCGCCGGCATTGGCGAGCGCCACCACCTTGGCGCCCGAGGCCTGGGCCTGCAACAGGAACGAGGAGAAATCCTGGGTGTTGAGCGGGTGCCGCACGCTGCCGAGGACCTTGCCGCGGCTCGCTTTGACGACGTCGGTCGCGTCGCGCTCCAGCGCATGACCGAACGCGTAATCGGTGACGAAGAACCAGGTGTCCTCGCCGCGCTCGACCATCGCCTTCCCGGCCACGTGCGAGAGGGCGTAGGTGTCGTAGGTCCAGTGCACGCCCGTGGGCGAGCAGGCCGGGCCGGTGAGGTCGGAGCTGCCCGGGCCCGACATCAGGAAGACGCGGTCCTTGTCCCTGCTGATCTGCTGGATGGCGAGCGCCACCGACGAGGTGGGCACGTCGACGATGGCGTCGACCTGCTCCTGGTCGTACCACTGGCGCGCGATGTTGGCGCCGATATCGGGCTTGTTCTGGTGATCGGCGGCGACCACCTCGATCGGCTTGCCCAGCACCTTGCCGCCGAAATCCTGGACGGCCATCTGCGCCGCGACCAGCGAGCCCTTGCCGGTGGCGTCGGAATAGAGGCTGCTCATGTCGTTGAGCACGCCGAGCTTGACGACGCCGTCGGAGACCTGCGCCTGGGCGGCGGCGGGCAGCGCCAGGACCAGCAGCGGGGCGGCGACGGCGGCGCAACTGACGCGAGACATGATTTTGTCCTTCGCTTGATGATGTCTCACGGCGTCAGCACCGCGCGGCCGATGATGCGCCCGGCCTTCAGCTCCTCGAGCACGGCGTTGGCCTGATCGAGCGGGCGCTGGCTCAAGGGCAGCGGCGGCACCTTGCCGGAAGCAACCAGCGCCAGCAGCTCCTTGAGCTCGGCCAGGCTGCCGACATAGGAGCCCTGGATGGTGATGGCGCGCATCGGCAGCAGCGGCAGGCTGAGCGTGATGTCGCCGCCGAACAGGCCGACGATGACGTATTTTCCGCCCTTGGCGAGCGCGTCGATGCCGAGCCTCGCGGTGTTGGCGGCGCCGACAAAATCGATGGCGGCGCCGATCGGCGCCGGGGCGGCGGCCTGCGCCTGCTTCACCGCGTCGGGTGCGGCGGCGTCGATCGCGGCCAGGGCGCCTGCCTTGAGCGCGGCGTCGCGCTTCTTGGGATCGATGTCGGCGACGACCGCGCCGAACCCGCCCATCGCCTTGAGCAGCGCCAGGCTCATGAGGCCCAGGCCGCCCGCGCCAATGATCAGGATCGGCTGCTCGGTCAGGACCGCCTCGCCGACGCACTTCAGGGCGCCGTAAGCGGTGATCCCGGAGCAGGCGAAAGGCGCCGCCTGCGCCGGGGTGAGCTTGCCGAGATCGAGCAGATATCGCGGATGCGGCACCAGCACGTGATCGGCATAGCCGCCCGGCTTCTGCACCCCGAGGAAGCGCGGCACCATGCACAGCTGCTCCTCGCCGCGACGGCAGGTGGCGCAGGTGCCGCAGCCGATCCAGGGATGGACCAGGCGCTTGTCGCCGAGCTTGACGCCCGTCGCCTCCGGCCCGAGCGCCGCCACCTCGCCGACGATCTCGTGGCCCATGGTGAGCGGCGGGACGAGCCCGCGATCCTTGACCGTGAGCTTCTTGCCGCCGCCGAGATCGTACCAGCCTTCCCAGATGTGCAGGTCGCTGTGGCAGACGCCGGCGGCAAGCGTGCGCAGCAGCACCTCGGTCCCGTGCGGCTTGGGGGTGGGTTTCTCGGTCTGGCGCAGCGGCGCGCCGAAATCGACGACGTCGTAGCTCCTCATGGCGATCCTCCCTTGGCTTTGTGCCGAGCTTAGGCGAGACGCCACTTCCCTGCCAACCGCCAGCGGTTCGCGCGCGCGGCAGGTGATTTTCTCGCACCGGCCGGTGTATATAACTGCCCGTGCCTGTCCTCGTCACCGGCGCCGCCGGCTTCATCGGCTTCCATGTCAGCACGGCGCTCTTGCAGCGCGGCGAGCGGGTGATCGGCGTCGACAACCTCAACGACTATTATGACGTGGCGCTCAAGGAGGCGCGCCTCGCCGAGCTGCGCCGGCTGCCGGGCTTCGCTTTCCACCGCGTCGAGCTCGCCGAGCGCGGCGCGCTCGCGACGCTGCTCGAGCGCCACCCCGACACCGACCGCATCGTCCATCTCGCGGCGCAGGCGGGCGTGCGCTATTCGCTCACCAACCCGCACAGCTATATCGGCGCCAATGCCCAGGGCCAGCTCGAGGTGCTCGAGGCGTGTCGGTCGCTGCCGCGGCTCAAGCACCTCGTCTTCGCCAGCTCGTCCTCGGTCTATGGCGGCAACACCAAGCTGCCCTTTTCCGTCGCCGACCGTGTCGACACGCCGCGCTCGCTCTACGCCGCCACCAAGAAGGCGGGCGAGCTGATGGCCTATTGCTACGCCCATCTCTACCGCTTGCCGACGACCGGCCTGCGCTTCTTCACGGTCTACGGGCCGTGGGGGCGGCCGGACATGGCGGCGTGGATATTCACCGCGGCGATCCTCGCGGGACAGCCGATCCGCGTCTTCAACCATGGCGACATGCGCCGCGACTTCACCTTCGTCGACGACATCGTCTCCGGCGTGGTCGCCTGCCTCGATCGGCCGCCCGCCGATACCGGCGGCGAGCCGCCCTACCGCCTCTACAACATCGGCAATCATCGGAGCGAAGAGCTCAAGCGCTTCATCGCCGTGCTCGAGCAGGCGCTCGGGCGCAAGGCGATCGTCGAGCTCGCACCGATGCAGCCCGGCGACGTGCCGGCGACCTATGCCGACATCACCGAGACGCAAGCCGATCTGGGCTTCGCGCCGACCACGCCGATCGATGACGGCCTGCCCCGCTTCGTCGGCTGGTACCGCGCCTATCACCGCCTCTGATCTGTGGTAGACTCCGACAGCTGGCTCAATCGCGCGGGTGGAGCATGAGCGAGTCGCTAAGAAGCAGGCTTCTGCGCTTCGCGATGAACTTCCGGTATCCCTGTTATCGCCGGACCGGCGCGAGGATCACCTATATCGCGGGTGACTACACCGAGCTGCACATCAAGCTGCCGCTTAATTGGACGACCCGCGGCCATTGGGGCACCATCTTCGGCGGCAGCATGTACGGGGCGATCGATCCGGTGCTGATGCTGATGCTGGCGGTGCGCCTGGGCCGCAACTATCAAGTCTGGGACAAAGCGGCGACGATCGAATTCAAGAAGCCCGGCCGCTCGACGCTCTACGCGCGCTTTCGCATCGAGGAAGCGGAAATCGAAGAGCTGCGCCAGCTCCTGGTGCGCGAACCCAAGGTCGAGCGCGTCTACCGCATCGAGCTCACGGACAGTGCGGGGACGGTGCATGCTGCCTTCACCAAAACGCTGCACCTGCGCCGCCGCAACGCCGGCGCGGGACAGCCGGGCGACGCACGGGCGGCCGCCGAGTAGCAACAAGCGCCGTCGTTTGCGCTTAACCGGGCATCTAACGTATGATTGTAGCGGGGCGCCGGCTACCCGTTTATTGGTCGGCGGCTTTCCGCGTATTCGATATATGGTCCAGAGTTCGATGCCTGTTTCGCCCGCCAGGGATTTCCGCGCCGCGCTCGCGCCCTATCTCTCGCGCTCGACGCCTGTCGCCATGGCGCTGTTCCTCGCCAACATCGCCGTCTACCTCGCCGCGGTCGCCGGCACGGTCGCGCTCGGCCCTTGGCCGGCGCGGCTCGCTTGCGCGGTCGTCGCCGGATCGGCCATCTCGTCGCTCTTCGTCATCGGCCATGACGCGGCGCACGGCGCCTATGCCAAAGGCCGGCTCATGAACGCTATCATCGGCCGCATCGCCTTCCTGCCGGCGCTGCACAATTACAGCCTCTGGCAGGTGCAACACAACCGGCTGCATCACCGCCTGGTGAACATCAAGGGCTTCAATTCATGGTCGCCGCTGAGCAAAGCCGAGTATGACGGCCTGGCGCCGTGGCGGCGCTGGGTGCAGCGGCTGTATCGCGGCCCGCTGGGGTTTGCGCCCTACTATCTGATCGAGCGCTGGTGGCGCGACAAGTTCTTCCCCCGCCACCACGTCGAAGCAGCGCAGCATGCGCTATTCTGGACCGATTTCGCGTTGCTCGCCGCGTATCTCGCCGGCTTCGTCGCGCTCCTCGCGCTGATCGGCGGCGCCTTGCCGCAATCGAGCGCGACGGCGGCGGTCGCCTGGGGCTTCGTCGCGCCGTTCCTGGTGTGGAACATGCTGATGGGCGCCACCACCTACATGCAGCACACGCATCAGCGCGCGCCATGGTTCGCCGCGGCAGCGGAATGGCGCCGCCTCGCCGGACAGGAGGAGGTCGCGGTGCACGTCGTCGTGCCGCGCTGGTACGGTGCGATCTCGCACCACATCATGGACCACCCGGCGCATCACGTGCACCCGAAAATCCCGCTCTACCGTCTCGCTGCGGCGCAACGGCGGCTCAACGAGCTGCTAGGCGAGCGCGCCATCGTCCAGCGCTTTACGCCGGGCTATCTCTTCGCCACGCTCGCGCGCTGCAAGCTCTACGATTACGGCGAGCACCGCTGGCTCGACTTCGCTGGCCGCGCCACGTCGAAATGCACGCTGCCCGACCACATGCGCCGAGCCGGCGCCCGGGCCGCCCTCACAAAAACACGCGCTGCGGGATGAGCCGGAGCGAGGCATAGCCCGACAGTTCGGCGAGCCGGCGCCGGTCGTGGATGATCAGCGTCTTGTCCTCGAGCGCCGTGAGCCGCTCGTCGCGCAGCTGCGTCAGCGTACGGTTCAGGTGGATCATCGACAGGCCGGCGGCGTCAGCGAGATGCTGGCGCTGCAGCGGGAACGGGCACATGGTGCCGTTGGCGAGCTCGAGCCGGCGCAGGCGAATGAACGTCTCAAGCATGAGATGGCCGACGCGCTGCAGCAGCTTCTGGCGGCCGAGCAGCGCGATGCGCGTGTCGGCGCGATGCTCCTCCTCGACGCGCCAGCGCAGCAGGTCGAGAGTGAGATCGACATGGCGCCGCAGCAGCTTCGGCAACGGATAGCCGTCGAGGACGCACAGGCTCACCGGCGTCAGCGTCCGTACCGAATGACGGATCGTGCCGAGCAGCGCTGAGGACAGGCCGATGATCTCGCCGGGCAGCAGCAGATCGAGGATCTGGCGCCCGCCATCGGCGAGCGTCTTGTAGCGAAAAGCCCAACCCTCATAGAGCGTGTAGAGCGAGCCGCCGACCTCGCCTTCGGTGACAATGTCGGTCTTGGCGGCGACCGCGAGGTGATTGGTTTTGAGGGACGAGATCGATTTCAACTCCTCGTCGCTGAACGGCCGAAAGCACGGCCTGTGCCGCAGTCGGCAATCAATGCAAGGCACATACATTCAAGCCGCCCGCCAAGGTGCGAATACCCAGTAACATATACGGATCAAGGTGTTATCCAAGTGTTCAAATTGTAAATCCCCCCGCAAAACGACCTCCAAATGATCGCCTGCGCACCAAATGGTGATGGCGTTCCTCATCCCCGCGGGGCGCCCGTTGGCCCGCAAAATCGCGCGCATAACGCACGAATGCGAGCTTACTGTGAGCAATTCGCGCGGCCGGCGAAAACCACGCTCCTTCGGGCGGGGGATTTCATCCCAAAGGGACGGGCGCGATCGGCTTAACGGTAATTTGGCATCAGATCGCGGCTCTGCTCAGCGGTTCGCGTCGTAGAGCGCCTGCAGCGCCGCGCCATAGGCCTGGCGGATGGCGAAGCGCTTGATCTTGAGCGTCGGCGTCATCTGGCCGTTGGCGACGGCGAAAGGCTCGGCGGCGATGATGAAGCGGCGCACGCGCTCTACCGGCGAGAGCTCGGCATTGACCCGCGCCACTGCCGCGCCGATCAGCTTGTTGAGCTCGGGATCATGCGCGAGGTCGGCAGCCGCCGGGCCAGCGCCGCGGCGTTGCGCAAAGGCCTCTACGAATTCGGGCTTCGGCACGATCACCGCCACGAGATAGGGCCGGCGGTCGCCGAACGCCATCGCCTGGCCAATCTCCGGTTGCAAGGTGAGATAGCCCTCGACGCGCGCCGGCGAGACCATGTCGCCGCCGGAGTTCTTGATGAAGTCGCGCTTGCGGTCGGTGATCTTGATGTAGCCGTCCTCGTCGAGCACGCCGACATCGCCGGTGTGCAGCCAGCCATCGGCGAGCGCGCGGGCGGTCGCCTCGGGATCGTTCCAATAGCCCTTCATGACCAGGGCGCCGCGCACGAGGATCTCGCCGTCATCGGCGATCCGCACCTGGACGCCGTCGAGCGCCGGCCCGACCGTGTCGATCTTGATTCGCTTGGGCGGGTTGGCGCTCACCACCGGCGAGGCCTCGGTCTGGCCGTAGCCCTGCAGCAGCGGCACGCCGAGCGCGAGAAAGAAGATGCCGATCTCCGGCGTCAGCGGCGCGCCGCCGGACACCATCGCCTTGAGGCGCCCGCCGAAGCGCGCGCTCACCTTGCGGCGAACCAACAAGTCGAGCAGCGCGTCGAGGAGCCGCTCGCCGAAAGCGAGGCTGGCTGGATCGTTGTAGCGCTTGGTGCCGAGCGCCACGGCGCGGCGGAACAGCTTGGCGCGCCAGCCGCCCTGGCGCTCGACCCCCAAGAGGATGCGCTGATGCATCGTCTCGTAGAGGCGCGGCACCGCGGTCATGATGGTCGGGCGCGCCTCCTGCATATTGACGGCGAGCGTCTCGGCGCCTTCGGCGAAATAGATCTCGGCGCCCAAGGAGATCGGGAACATCATCCCCGCCGTGTGCTCGTAGGAATGCGACAGCGGCAGGAAGCACAGGAACACCTCGTCGCCGAGACCGATGGTCTCGAGCAGGCGGAAGGCGCCGTAGCAATTGGCTAGGATGTTGGCGTGCGTGGTCATCACGCCCTTGGGCACGCCGCCGGTGCCGGAAGTGTAGATGAGGCAGGCGACATCGTCGCGGCCGATCGCCGCGACCCAGGACGAGACGTCGTCCGCCAGCTCCGCGCCGCGCGCCATAACATCGTCCCAGAGATAGCCCTCGGCATGCGAGAGCTGACCGGTGAGCGGCTCGATGCTGATGATGCTGGCGATGGTCGAAACCTGGTCGGCGGCGGGCATGACCCGATGCGCCAGGGCCGCGGTCGAGACGATGACCGCGCGCGCGCCGCTGTTGGCGAGCAGGTGGCGAAAATCGTCGACGCCATGCGTGGTGTAGGCGGGCACGGTAATCGCACCTGCCGCCATGATGGCGAGATCGGCGATGGTCCATTCCGGCCGGTTCTCGGCGACCAGCCCGACGCGGTCGCCGCGCCGGATGCCGAGGGCGCGCAGGCCGCGCGCCATCGCCCTTACCTGCCGCTCGGCGTCGCGCCAGCTGATCGGCCTGTAGGCGCCGTCGCGCTTCGCCCACAGGAAGGGCCGATCGCCGCGCCGCGCTGCCCATTCGAAGAACATGGCAGCGAGGTTCGGGCAGGTGTGGTAATCCATGCGCTCCCTCCCCGGGACCCTGCGCTTGGCGTGGAGACTCTTTGGCCAGCCTTTTACGGCGTTTGGCGCCTGCGCGGAATAGCCGCGGCGCTTGGCGTGGTTTCCGGCACGCCTATATGCAGGGGCGACTGACAAGGAGCAAGCGATGGCGTCGCGCCCCAAGGAAAAGACACCCACCCCTGCGGCGGCCGAGGCCACTGTGCTCGGCCCGCTGCCGCAATGGGATCTGAGCGATCTCTATCCCGGGCGCGACAGCGCCGAGCTGAAGCGCGATCTCGAGCGCGGCGAGAGGGAGGCCGCCGCCTTCCGTGAGCGCTACGAGGGCAAGCTCGCCGATCTCGGCGGCGCCGCGCTCGGCGCCGCGATCGCCGCCTACGAGCGGCTGCAGGATACGCTCGGGCGCATCATGAGTTACGCGTCGCTGATCCATGCTGGCGACATGAGCGATGCCGAGAACGGCCGCTTCTTCCAGAACATGCAGGAGCGCGTCAACGCCATTTCCACCGTGCTGCTGTTCTTCACGCTGGAAATCAACCGGCTCGACGACGCCGCGCTCGCCGAGCAGCTCAAGAGCCGCGAGCTCGCGCATTATGCGCCGTGGCTGCGCGACACGCGCGCCTTCCGCCCGCATCAGCTGAGCGACGAGCTCGAGAAGCTGCTGCACGAGAAATACGTCGCCGGCCGCGCCGCCTGGACGCGGCTCTTCGACGAGACGGGGGCAAGCTTGCGCTTCTCCATCGACGGCAAGGAGCTCACCAGCGCCGAGGCGTTGCATCTCCTCTCCGACCGCGATCCGGACAAGCGCAAGCGCGCCGCCAAGGCGCTGGGCGACGTGTTCGGCCGCAACGTCCGTCTCTTCGCTCTCATCACCAACACCCTGGCCAAGGACAAGGAGATCGAGGACCGCTGGCGCGGCTTCAAGCGGCCGATCTCCTCGCGCAATCTCAGCAATTTCGTCGAGGACGAGGTGGTGGACGCGCTGATCTCTGCCGTGCGCTCGGCCTATCCGGCGCTCTCGCACCGCTATTACCGGCTCAAGGCCAAGTGGTTCGGCGTCGACACGATGCTCTATTGGGACCGCAACGCGCCGCTGCCCGAGCAGGAGGATCGGCTCATTCCCTGGTCCGAGGCCGAGCGCACCGTGCTGGAGGCTTACGGCGCCTTCTCGCCCGAGTTGGCCACGGTCGGCCGCCGCTTCTTCGAGAAATCGTGGATCGATGCGCCGGCTCGGCCGGGCAAGTCGCCGGGCGCGTTCGCGCATCCGACGGTGCCGAGCGCGCATCCCTATCTGCTGCTCAACTATCTCGGCAAGACGCGCGACGTCATGACGCTCGCCCACGAACTGGGCCACGGCGTGCATCAGGTGCTGGCGGCGCCGCAAGGCGCGCTCATGGCCGACACGCCGCTCACGCTGGCCGAGACCGCATCGGTGTTCGGCGAGATGCTCACCTTCCAGGCGATGCTCAAAGCGGAGAAGAATCCGCAGCGGCGCAAGACCATGCTGGCGTCCAAGGTCGAGGACATGCTCAACACCGTGGTGCGCCAGATCGCCTTCGTCGAGTTCGAGCGCCGCATCCATGACGAGCGGCGCCAGGGCGAGCTGACGCCCGACCGCATCGGCGCGATCTGGATGGCGGTTCAGGCCGAGAGCCTCGGACCCGCGATCGCCTTCGAGCACGAATACCAGTATTACTGGACCTACATCCCGCACTTCATCCACACGCCGTTCTACGTCTACGCCTACGCCTTTGGCGATTGCCTGGTGAACTCGCTCTACGCCGTCTACCAGGGCGCCGCGCCCGGCTTCGCCGAGAAATATCTCGACATGCTCAGCGCCGGCGGCACGCGTCGCCACCGCGAGCTGTTGGCGCCGTTCGGCCTCGACGCCTCCGACCCGGACTTCTGGAAGAAGGGGCTCTCGGTGATCTCTGGCTTCATCGACGAGCTCGAGCAGATGAGCTGAGGCAGTGAACTTTCTACGGGCTCATCCCCCTCTCCCCTTGCGGGAGAGGGTCCGGGCGAGGGGCAGGCGCCGCCCTCCTCACCCTCCCGACCTTCGGTCGGGCCCCTCCCTCTCCCGCAAAGGGAGAGGGTTGTTCTGCGCGCTCTGACCGTGGCCGAGGGAGACGGCGACAATCTTTCCGGGCGCGTGCGGCGCTATGCGCGGGTGTCGACGGCCATGGGCGGGCTGGCGGCGCGGCTCGCTGGCGCGCGCTATCTCGGATTGCCGCTCGACCGCACGCAGCATGCCGCCGATCTCAAGGCGGCGCTGGGCGGCATCAAGGGGCCGCTGATGAAGGTGGCGCAACTCCTCGCCACCATTCCCGAGGCACTGCCCAAGGAATACGCGGGCGAACTGGCCTCACTCCAGGCCAATGCGCCGCCGATGGGATGGCCCTTCGTGCGCCGGCGCATGGCGAGCGAGCTCGGCCCCGACTGGCAGGCGAGGTTCGGGAGCTTCGAGCGCGAGGCGGCACGTGCCGCCTCGCTCGGCCAAGTGCATCGCGCCGGGGCGCGCGACGGCGAGCAGCTCGCTTGCAAGCTGCAATATCCCGACATGGCCTCGGCGGTGGAGGCGGATCTAAGCCAGCTCAAGCTGGTGATGTCGCTCTACGAGCGCTACGACCGCGCCATCACCACTGACGAGATCCATACCGAGATCGCCGAGCGGCTGCGCGAGGAGCTCGACTACAAGCGCGAAGCGGCGCATATGCGCCTCTATCGCCTGATGCTCGCCGATGAGCCCGATGTCGCCGTCCCCGAGCCCATCGCGGAACTGTCGACGAACCGGCTCCTGACGATGACTTGGCTCGAGGGCGCGCCCTTCCTCGAGGCGGTGAAGGACCCCGCGGCGCAGCGCAACGCGATCGCCCGCCACATGTTCCGCGCCTGGTACGTGCCGTTCTACTATTACGGCGTCATCCATGGCGACCCGCATCTCGGCAATTACACCGTGCGGCCCGACAGCCGCATCAACCTGCTCGATTTCGGCTGCGTCCGCATCTTTCCGCCGGCCTTCGTCCAGGGGGTGATCGACCTCTACCACGCGCTCGACCGCGACGATCCGGCGCTGGCCGTCCAGGCTTACGAGAGCTGGGGTTTCCGCGACCTGTCGCGCGAGATGATCGCGGCGCTGAACCGCTGGGCGAATTTTCTCTATGCCCCGCTGCTCGACGACCGCAAGCGCCGCATCCAGGAGCAGGAAGGCGCTTATGGCCGCGACGTCGCCGAGGAGGTGCATCGCGAGATCCGCCGCCTCGGCGGCGTCACCCCGCCGCGCGAGTTCGTGTTCATGGACCGGGCCGCGATCGGGCTCGGCTCGGTCTTCATGCATCTGAAGGCGGAGATCAACTGGCACCGCCTGTTCCACGAGCTGATCGCGGATTTCGACGCCGCGGCGCTGGCCAAGCGGCAGCGGAAGGCGCTCGTCGCCGCCGGCGTGCCCGGCTACGACGACGAGCGGCCCAAGCCGAAAAAGCGGCGCGCGTTCTAGCCGGCTACGCCCGGCTGCAGGAGGCGCCGCCGAGCACGCAGAACTTGGCGCAGTGCGGATGATTGAGCGGCACCGTGCCCGAGGCCTCCGCCAGCGTCGGCCCGAGATCGAAGGCCTCGTCGTAAGGGAGCAGCGTGCAGGCGACGACGCTCGGCCGCGCCGCGCCCTTGCGCTTCACCACCATGCGCGAGCTGGCGCACATCACCGATTGCGGCGCCACATGCAGGATGTCCCAGCAGGCATCGGTGATCTCGGGCACGTCGGCGGCCGCGTCCATCTCCGGGAAGATGACGAGCTTGCCGCGGTCCTCGGCGTCGATGGCGAGGCCGTGCTCGGCGAAAAGCTGCGCATAGCCTTGCCGCATAGCGCAGTCGGGCTCGCGCCACAGCATGCGGCCGGCCACGGCGATGGTGAAGCCGTTGCCAGCCAGCCATTTGAGCCCGTCGAGCGTCGGCTGCCAGGTGCCCGGCCCGCGCTCCTCCTCGTGCAGCTCGCGCGTGTAATGGTCGAGCGAGACGCGCAAGGTGAGCCGCTGCCCGAGCCGCCGCTGCAGGTCGAGGAGCTTTCCCTGCAGGCGCTGCATCGGCCGCATGGCATTGGTCAGCACCAGCACGCGGAAGCCGCGCGCGAGGCACGCCTCGAGCATGGCGAGCATGTCGGGGTTCATGAAGGGCTCGCCGCCGGTGAAACCGATCTCCTCGGTCGCCAGGCGGTCGCGCGCGATCTCGTCGAGATATCCCTGCATCTCCGTCAGCGCGAGATAGGAGAGCCGATCGTTGCGCGGGCTCGACTCGATGTAGCAATGCTCGCACGCGATGTTGCACAGCGTGCCGGTGTTGAACCACAGCGTCCTGAGGCTGCCCAGCGCCACCGCGGCGCGCCGCTCGCCCTTGGCGGTGACCGCGGCATCGCGGAACTTGCGCGCGTCGAGCGGGCGCGATGGCGCGCGCGCGGCCGGCGCCGGCCAACTCTCGCCGCGGTCGCCGGTCGACGCGACGCGCCACACGATGCCGCCGGGGCGCAGCGCGGCGCCGCGGGCGTCGAGCTCGACCGCCGGGAGCGCGTCCGAGCTCGGCCACAGTCCGTTCTCGAGCGCGCCGGCGTAGCCTTCCGGCAGCCGCGCCGCGCGCATCCCGGCAGCGGCCGCGCGGTGGTCATAGGCGAGCGCATGATGCGCGACGGCGACGCCGTCGGCGCGCGGCGTCAGGATGCTGAACCAGGTCGTGGGCGTGCCGTCATTGGCGGGCATGCCGATGGCGCCGGCATTGTGCCAGAGCTTGCCGTCGACGACCTGCGTGAAGGGGATGCCGCAATGGCCGGCGATGACGCCGTCGCAGCCGGCCGCGGCGAGCTCCTCGCGCTTCACCGCTTCGGGGGTCGAGGCGAAGATGAAGCGGTTGATCTGGCGCACGCCGCCATGGATCACGGCAAGACGGCGGCCGGCGATCTCGATGTCGAGGCGGCGCGGCAGCGCGGCCATCCAGCGCCGTCCGTCACCGTCGAGGCTGCGTTCGGCATGGGCGTACCATTCGACGGCCAGGCGATCGCAAGCGCTGCCCTCGGCATAACCGCAACCGCAATCCCCGGCGCCGTTGCCGAGCGACTCCTCGCAATTCCCCATCACCGCCCAGATGCCGGCGTCGCGTACCGCCATCAGCGTCGCCGCGGCGTCCGCGCCATAGGCGACGATGTCGCCGGTGCAGACGATGCGCTGCGGCGGGATGCCGCGCGCCGCCGCCTCCGCCAGCACCGCCTGCGTCGCCTCGAGATTGCTGTAAGGGCCGCCAAAGACGAGCACCGGTCCGTCCATCTGCACCATCACCCGACCGTCCATGCTAGAGCCCCACGCGTCGAAGCCGCTTTCCATCGAAATCGAGGCCCATCCTCACTCGTCCTTCGAGACGGCGCTTTGCGTTTCATCATGACGAGGCAGAGAATTTGTCCTCATGCCGAGGAGCGCCCCTCGGGCGCGTCTCGAAGCATGAGTGGGGCAGCCTCGTCTCGCCGGCAAGCTGACTCTTTCTTGCGGCTGACTATATCCGCTGGCAGGGCCGGGTGCACATAAAGCGAGGGGCCCTTGCGGGCCCCTCTCACAGCCTTGTTACCGTTTGTGCGCTCAAGCGCGCAGCTGCAGCACTTCGCTCTTCTTCACGCTGTCGCCGCTGAGCAGGCGGTCGAAATAGGCGATGGTGCGCTCGAGGCCGGTGTCGAGGGGGACGCGCGGCTCCCAGTTGAGCAGGTCGCGCGCGCGGCTGATGTCGGGGCAGCGCTGCACGGGGTCGTCGGCCGGCAGCGG
>DASWFH010000201.1:0-4780 GCA_036394355.1 Allostellaceae bacterium
CTACGGGCCGGGCCTCGCCGCCTGCGGTCTGGCGCCGGAGCGGTTGATCCTGGCGCGGGCGCAGAGCGAGCGCGCGGTGCTCTGGGCCATGGAGGAGGGATTGCGCAGCGCCGTCCTGGCCGCCGTCATCGGCGAGGTCGAGGCGCTCCCCGCGGCGGCGAGCCGCCGCCTGCAGCTCGCCGCCGAGGCTTCCGGCGTCACCGCTTTCGCGCTCAGGCGCTGGCGCAATGGCGAGCGGGCGGCGCGGCAGCGCGCGGCGCCCAATGCGGCGGTGACGCGCTGGCGAGTGACGGCGCTGCCCGGTGCCCTCATGGGCGGCGCGCCCGGAATCGGCCGGCCGCGCTGGCACATCGAGCTGTGGCGCTGCCGCGGCGGCGTGCCGGCATCCTGGATGGTGGAGGCGTGCGATGCGACGGGTCATGTCACTCTGGCTGCCGAGTTGGCCGATCGACCGGCGGCGGCTGCGTTCCGGCCAGCCTATGCCGGATGAGCCCTTCGTGCTCGCCGCCACGGTCGGCAACCGGCGGCTGGTGACGGCAGCCGATGCGGCGGCGCAGGCGATGGGCATAGCACCGGGCTTGGCGCTCGCCGATGCCCGCGCGCTCCATCCCGCGCTTGCCGTCGCGCCCGCCGACCCGGCGGGAGATGCGGCGGCGCTGGCGCGGCTGGCCGCCGCCTGCGGCCGCTACAGCCCCTGGACGGCGCCCCATGGCGCCGATGGTGTCTGGCTCGACATCACCGGCTGCGCCCATCTGCGGGGCGGCGAAGAGAGCCTTGCCGCCGAGGTGGTCGAGCGGCTCGCCGGCCAGGGCATCGCCGGCCGCGCCGCCGTCGCCGACACGCCCGGCGCCGCCTGGGCGGTGGCGCGCTGCGGCCCAGGCGCGATCGCGGTGGTGCCGCCGGGCGGCGCGCGGGCGGCGCTGGCAGCGCTGCCGGTGCTGGCGTTGCGGCTCGATCCCGCCGTGGCGGCGGAGCTCGAGCGGCTGGGCCTGCGCCGCATCGGCGATCTCTACGACCTGCCGCGCACCGCGCTGGCGCCGCGCGTCGGCACGGCGGCGATGCAGCGCCTGGATCAGGCTCTGGGCGCTGCGCCCGAGCCGCTGTCGCCCTTGCCGCCGCCGCCCGCGCGCTGGGTGCGCCGCCGTTTCGCCGAGCCGATCGCCGCTCCCGAGGCGCTCACCGTAGCCATAGGCGAGCTCCTGGAGCCGCTGTGCCGCCTTCTTGCCGGCGAGAGGCTCGGCGCGCGCCGCCTCATGCTGACGCTTTACCGCGTCGACGGGACGAGCGCCGCGGCCGCCATCGGCACGGCGCGGCCGAGCCGCGATCCGCGCCATCTGCTGCGCCTCCTGGCGGAGCGGCTTGTCCAGATCGACCCCGGCCTCGGCATCGAGGACATGGTGCTCGCCGCCACGACGGTGGAGGAGCTCGCGGCGGCACAGGCCAAACTCCCTCTCTCTCCGCCGCGGCGAGAGCGGGTGATCCCCGAGCGGAGAGGGAACGTTCTCCCGTTTCCGGAGAGCCAAAGGATCGCGCGGCAGGTGGCGCGGGGGATGCTGGCGGCGGAAGGCAAGGATCGCGACGGCACCGACCCGGCCGAGCTCGCCGCGCTCATCGACCGCCTCGCCAACCGGCTGGGATCGGCAGCGCTGTGCCGCCTCATGCCGCAGGAGAGCCATCTCCCCGAGCGGGCGGTGCGCCCGGCGCCGGTCTTGGCGCCCGTGGCCGGCGCCGGCTGGGACCTTGAGCGGCTGCGGCCGGTGCGCCTGCTGCCGCGGCCCGAGCCGATCGAGGCCATGGCGCCGGTGCCCGACGATCCGCCGGTCTTCTTCCGCTGGCGCCGCCTGGAGCATCGCGTGCGCCGCGCCGATGGGCCGGAGCGCATTTGCGGCGAGTGGTGGCGGAGCGCCGCGGCGGCCGAGGAGCTGCGCGACTACTACCGCGTCGAGGACGAGGCGGGGCGGCGCTTCTGGCTCTACCGCGCCGGGCTTTACCGGCCGGAAGCGGCGACCCGCTGGTTCCTGCACGGGTTCTTCGCATGACGGCTTACGCCGAGCTGCAGGTCACCACCAATTTCTCCTTCCTGCGCGGCGCCTCGCATCCGGCCGAGCTGGTGCTGCGCGCGCAGGAGATCGGCCACGGCGCCATCGCCATCGCCGACCGCAACACGCTGGTCGGCGTGGTGCGCGCCCATGCCAATGCCAAGGAGCTGGGATTCCGCCTCGTCATCGGCTGCCGGCTCGACCTCACGGACGCGCCGAGCCTGCTCTGCTTCCCGACCGACCGCGCCGCCTATGGCCGGCTCTGCCGCCTGCTGACGCGCGGCAAGCGCCGTGCCGAGAAAGGCGCGTGCCATCTCGCTTACGCCGATGTCGTCGAGCATGGCGCGGGCCAGGTGATGATCGCGCTGCCGCCGGAGCAGACGGAGGACGGCTTCGCCGATTTCCTGAAGCGCGTCGCGGCGGATTTCGGCGACCGCGCCTATGTCGCGGGCCAGCATCTCTATCGTGGAGATGACGCGAAGCGCCTCCATCGCCTCGCCGCGCTCGCCGACCGCGCCGGCCTGCCGCTCGTCGCCAGCAACGACGTGCTCTACCACGTGCGGGAACGCCGCCGGCTGCAGGACGTCGTCACCTGCATCCGCGAAGGCTGCACCATCGCCGAGGCCGGGTTCCGCCTCGCGGCCAATGCCGAGCGACACCTGAAATCGGCCGTCGAGATGGAGCGGCTGTTCCGCGATCATCCCGGCGCGGTGGCACGCAGCATGGAGATCGTCGAGCGCTGCCGCTTTGGCCTCGCCGAGCTGCGCTACGAATATCCCGACGAGACCGGTGCCGACGGCGTGCCGGCGCAGGAGAAGCTCGAGCGCTTGGCTTGGGAAGGGGCGGCGCGGCGCTATCCGACAGGCGTGCCGGAGAAGATCTCCAAGCAGATTGCGCATGAGCTGGAGCTCATCGGCAAGCTGCGCTTTGCCTCCTACTTCCTCACCGTGCACGACATCATGAACTTCGCCCGCAGCAAGGAGATCCTGTGCCAGGGGCGCGGCTCGGCGGCGAATTCGGCCGTGTGCTATTGCCTCGGCATCACCGATGTCGATCCCACCGACGTCGACCTCCTGTTCGAGCGCTTCGTCAGCAGCGAGCGCAACGAGCCGCCAGACATCGACGTCGATTTTGAGCATGAGCAGCGCGAGGAGGTGATCCAGTACATCTACCGCAAATACGGCCGCGACCGCGCCGGCCTCACCGCTGTGGTCAGCACCTACCGCTCGCGCGGCGCCATCCGAGAGGTCGGCAAGGTGATGGGCCTCTCCGAGGACGTCACGGCGGCGCTGGCCGGCATGGTATGGGGCTGGAGCAGCGATAGCGTCGGCCTTCAGCAGGTGCGCGAGGCGGGGCTCGATCCTGCCGACCCGACCTTGCGGCAGGCACTCGACCTGGCGCAGGAGCTTATGGGCTTTCCGCGCCATCTCTCGCAGCATGTCGGCGGCTTCGTCATCACAAGCGGCCCGCTCAACGAGCTGGTGCCGATCGAGAATGCGGCGATGGAGGATCGCACCGTCATCGAATGGGACAAGGATGATCTCAACGCCCTCGAGATCCTCAAGGTCGATGTCTTGGGCCTTGGCATGCTGAGTTGCATCCACCGCGCCTTCGACCTGATCGAGCGTCATTACGGGGTGCGCTACACCATTCCGACCGTGCCGAGCGAGCGGCCCGAGGTGTACGACATGCTCGGCCACGCCGATTCGATCGGCGTCTTCCAGGTCGAGAGCCGCGCGCAGATGAGCATGCTGCCACGCCTCAAGCCCAGGACGCTCTTCGACCTCGTCATCGAAGTGGCGATCGTCCGGCCCGGTCCGATCCAGGGCAACATGGTGCATCCCTATCTGCGCCGCCGCATGGGGCTGGAGAAGGACGATTATCCGCCGGGCCTCAAAGAGGTGCTGAAGCGCACGCTGGGCGTGCCGCTCTTCCAGGAGCAGGCGATGCAGATCGCCATGATCGGCGCTGGCTTCACCGGCGGCGAGGCGGATGGCTTGCGCCGCGCCATGGCCACCTTTCGCCGCAACGGCGATATCCACGTTTTCGAGGAAAAATTCATCGCCGGCATGTGCGCCAACGGCCACGGCGCCGATTTCGCGCGCCGCTGCTTCGACCAGATCAAGGGCTTCAGCGATTACGGCTTCCCGCTGTCGCATGCGGCGAGCTTCGCGCTCCTGGTCTACGTCTCCGCTTGGATCAAATGCGTCCATCCCGACGTCTTCGCCGCGGCGCTGCTCAACAGCCAGCCCATGGGCTTCTACGCCCCGGCGCAGATCGTCCGCGACGCGCGCGACCACGGCGTTGACGTGCGGCCCGTCGACGTCAATCACAGCGATTGGGACTGCACGCTGGAGCCGGCGGGCGAGGCGGGACGCCGCGCGCTGCGCCTGGGCTTCCGCGAGGTCAAGGGTCTGGCGCAGGCGGAGATCGAGGCGAAGCTCGTCCAGCGGCGCAGTGGCGTCTTTCGCTCCGTCGCCCTGCTGCAGCATCAGACTGGGCTTTCCCGCGCCGCGCTGGAAAAGCTCGCCGAGGCCGATACCTTCCGCTCGCTGGGGCTCGACCGGCGCCAGGCGCTGTGGGCGGTGTGCGGCTTGCGCGAGGAGACTCTGCCGCTCCTGGCGCCGCTCGCGGGTGCCTCCGTGGTGGAGCCCGCTGCCGCGCTTCCGGAGATGAGCCTCGGCGAGCATGTCGCCGAGGATTATCGCGCCGTCGGCTTCTCGCTGAAGCGCCATCCGCTG
>DASWFH010000202.1:0-1695 GCA_036394355.1 Allostellaceae bacterium
ATCGCCGGCATCCTCGTCGCCATCCAGCGCGACGGGCTCGGCATCGATTATCTCGAACGGCGCAAGACGCTGATCGAGAGCGTCACGCTCGCCGACGCCAAGCGCGTGGCCCACCGTCTGCTCGACCCGGACAAGCTCTCCTTCGTCGTCGTCGGCTCGCCCGACAAGCTGGGCGGCGCGCAGGAAGTGGCGCCCAACGGCAGCTGACGGCAGGGCTGAGCTTCCCGGAAGGCCGGGCGTTCGGCTGCTCATGCATTTCATGCTGGAGACGATCATCGCCGCCGATCTGCTCGGCGTCGACGCCTTCGACCAGCCCGCGGTCGAGGAGGGCAAGGTGCTGGCGCGGCAATATCTCGCGGAGATGGGCAAACGGGCGTGAGCTTCATGTCTGCTGACGCAGACTGTCAGCAGACATGGCCTAGCATCACTCGTCGTTTTTCTGATGAGGTTGCCATGGCTTTGCCCGCCGAAATCCCCACCTCGCCATCGGCTGCGCTGCTCGGCTGGCAGCTCGTCGAGCAAGACGCGGCCAAGGGGTGGGTCAAGATCGCCTTCGAGGCCAAGCGCGAGTTCCTCAACCCATCTGGCTTCGTCCAGGGCGGTTTCCTGGCGGCCATGCTGGACGACAGCATGGGGCCGGCGCTGTGGATCATGACCAAGGGCGCGTTCTATCCGGCGACGATCGCCATGACGGTGTGCTTCCTGGAGCCGGCGGCACCGGGGCCACTGTTCGGCGAAGGACAGGTCGTCCGCTACGGCAACACCATCGCGTTTCTCGAAGGGCGCCTCAGCGGTAACGCCGGCCGGCTCATCGCGCGCGCCACCGCAAACGCCCGGATGGTGCCGGCGAAGCAGGCCGTCGGCTAGCGACTCGCGCGATTGCCGCAGCCGCCGGCGTGCGACTCGAAGCACGCACGGATGCTGGCGAATCAGGGCGCAGCAAGGCACAATAGCTGGCATGGCCATCCGCCAACTGCCGCCGGTCCTGGTCAACCGCATCGCCGCCGGCGAAGTCGTCGAGCGCCCGGCCTCGGCGGTCAAGGAGCTGGTCGAGAACGCCATCGACGCCGGCGCATCGCGCATCGAAATCGTGCTGCGCGACGGCGGCCAGAGCCTGATCGTCGTCAGCGACGACGGCAGCGGCATGACGCGGGAGGAACTGGGGCTCGCCGTCGAGCGCCATTGCACCTCGAAGCTACCCGACGATGATCTGTTGCGCATCCGGAGCCTCGGCTTCCGCGGCGAGGCGCTGCCGTCGATCGGCGCGGTGAGCCGGCTCACGCTGACGAGTCGCGCGCGCGGCGCGGCCGAGGCGTGGTCGCTGACGGTCGAGGGCGGCGTCAAGGGTGTGGCGCAGCCGGCGGCCGCGCCGCCGGGCACGCGGGTGGAGGTGCGCGATCTCTTCTACGCGACGCCGGCGCGGCTCAAATTCATGAAGACGGCGCGCAGCGAGCGCGACCAGGCGGTCGACACGGTCGAGCGTCTCGCCATGGCCTATCCCGCCATCGCCTTCACCGTGACCGGCGACGAGGACCGCGTGCTGCTGCGCCTCAACGCCGTGCGCGCCGATCTGGCGGGCGACGATGCGCAAGGCGCGCGCCGCACGCGGCTCGCCGCCATTCTCGGCCGCGATTTCGCCGACAACGCGCTCGCCATCGCCGCGGCGCGCCAGGGCGTGCGCCTCACCGGTCTCGC
>DASWFH010000203.1:0-1827 GCA_036394355.1 Allostellaceae bacterium
TTTCCGGAAGGCAGTTTGATGGGCGACTGGAAGCGCGGCGAGGCGATCGCGCAGAGCGGGCGCGGCATGACCTGGAACGACAAGCCCGGCGACGCCGCCGGCGGCAGCTGCTACAACTGCCACCAGCTTTCGCCGAAGGAGTTTTCCTACGGCACGATCGGCCCGAGCCTGCGGGGCTTCGGCAAGACGCGCGGCACGAGCCCCGAGGTGCAGCGCTACGTCTTCGGCAAGATCTACAACGCCAAAGCCTACAACCTGTGCTCGCAGATGCCGCGCCTCGGCGCCTCGCGCACGCTGACGCCGGAGCAGATCAAGGACCTCGTGCGGCTGCTGCTCGATCCCGCGTCGCCGGTGAACCAATAGCCCGAGCGGCGCTCTGGTATCTCGCCACGCGGCTCGCCGGCCTGCTGCCGCTGGTGTGGCCAGAAGCTGTGCTGCTGGCCGAGCCGACGAAGTGGCTCATGGAGCTCGACGCGCGCGGGCCGTCCGGCGCGCTTCCGGAATACCCATGGCCAGCGGTGGCACTGCTCGATCTGCCGCTGCGGCTGGAAGTGCCGACCGTACTGCATTACTACGCGATCATTGTGGGCTTCATGCTCGCCGTCGACGCGTTATTCGCCTGGCTTCTCTGGCGCGGCGCCGGCGCCCGCATGAGCCGCGGGCTGTGGCTGTGGCTCGCGGTATTCCCGGCGATAGGACCGCTGATGGTGACCCGCTATGACATCGT
The DNA here is from genome assembly GCA_036394355.1 of Allostellaceae bacterium. Taxonomy (GTDB): domain Bacteria; phylum Pseudomonadota; class Alphaproteobacteria; order ATCC43930; family CGMCC-115725; genus DAHUYF01. Next base: position 728 of record DASWFH010000203.1, read on the forward strand.
GCCCGCCGCGCTAGCAGGCAGTGCGCTCCTCGCCCTGGCGGCAGCGCGTCCCGCCGCCGCCGGCGCGCTCGCGAGCCTCGGCGCCGGCCTCAAGCTTTGGCCCGCGGCCGGCTTCGCCGCGCTACTCGTCCCCGGAGAGCGCAAATCGCGCGCATGGGTTCTTGCCGGCCTGTTTTCTCTCTTGGTGGCGCTGGCGCTCGCATCCGCGGCGGCGGCGGGCTGGTCGCGCCTGTGGTCGCCCTTCAGCCTGCAGGGCAAGCGCGGCTTGCAGCTCGAGGCGCTCGGCGCGCTGCCGCTCCTCTGGGCGCGCTATCTCAGTCTCGATAGCGGCTGGACGGTGCGGCAGGAAGAGCTCCTGTGCAAATGCCACGAGCTCTACGGCCCCGGGGTCGATGTGGCGCTGCAGCTCACGTTTCCGGCACTGCTGATTGCCGCAGCGTTCGTCGCCATCCTGCACCTGCGGGCCTTCGCCGCCCCGGCCGCGGCGCGCACCGCGGCTGTCGCGGCGCTCCTCACTGCGCTCTCGCTCGTCGCCTGGCTCGTGACGGCCCGCGTTTTCAGCCCGCAGTACATGATCTGGCTGGCCGCGCCGCTCGCCGTGCTGGGCACCCTGCCCGGCGCGCCGCTCGCGCGCCTCGATCTCGCCTTTGTCGCCGCCGCCGCCTTGCTCACGCATCTCATCTATCCGCTGGGCTACGAGGCGGTCCTGGTCGAGCGCCATCCCCTGCAGCCGATCTTCCTGGTCATCGCGACGTTGCGCGACGCGCTCGTCGTGGCGCTCGGCGTGCGCCTCGCCATGCAGACCTGGCGCCTGACGCGCCGTGCATAGGCGCGATTTCCTGAGGACGCTAGCGCTGGCCGCCGCCGCCGGCGCGACGCTGCGGCCGCAGTCGAGCGAGGCGCAGGCGGCGAGCGAGCTCTACGACCTGCCGCCCTTCGGCAATGTGTCGGTGCTGCACATCACCGACGTTCACGCCCAGCTCCTGCCGCTGCATTTTCGCGAGCCGAGCGTCAACCTCGCCCCTGGGGGAAATGAGGGAAAACCGCCGCACCTCGTAGGCGAGGCGTTCCTTGCCCATTACGGCATCGCCGCCGGCACC
>DASWFH010000204.1:0-5774 GCA_036394355.1 Allostellaceae bacterium
TTCGCCGAGTGGCGGCAGCCGAGCCGCGCGGCATCGTGACGGCGGCAGGGGCTATCGAGCGACCCGCGCGCTGTTCCGGCGTTCAGCGTCGGTACTAAATGAGCACTTGCGGCCCGCCCTTTGGTGGGAGAGGCTATGGTATCCGGCGCAACGGCAGGCGGCAGCGATGACGCTCGCGCAGGTACCTGCTTGCATCTCTCGCCGCACGGTCCGCTTGATTCAGGGGCTGATGGCGATGTCGGTGCTCGTGCCCATCATCGGCATCGGCCTCGTCGTATGGCAAGATCGCGACGCGGTGCTGAGCGCCGCCGAGCGCCATGTCGAGCAATCCGTCGACATCCTGCACGAGCACACGCTCAAAGTCTTCGAGATACACGACCTCGTCCTCGACAAGATCGCCATGCGCACCGACGGGCTCGACTGGGCGAGCATCGATGGTTCTCCTGCCATCGCTGAATTCCTCGCCGGCGCCGTCGCGCATATACGCCATGTAAGCTCGATCTGGCTCATCGACGGGGACGGCAGGGTGCGGGTCTCGAGCGATCCGTCGCAGCACATCGCCGGCCTCAACGTCGAGGACCGCGAGTATTTTCGTGCCGAACGCGACGTCGCCGGCACCACCTTCATCAGCAAGCCCTATATGGGCCGGCTCTCGCATAAGCCGCTGTTCGGCGTGGCCCGCCGCCGGTCGACCGAAGGCGGCGCGTTCGACGGCGTGATCCGCATCTCCGTGCCGGTCGAGTATTTCGAGCATCTCTTTCTCAGCATCGAGCCCGATGAGCGACATCGGATCGTGCTGGTGCGTGCCGACGGCGAAGTGCTGGCGAGCGATCCCCCTCCTCCCGGCGAAGTGGTGCGCTTTCCCAAGAGCTCTCTGCTGATGCAGGCGATCGCCGGCGGCTATCACAGCCATAGCTGGCAGGTGTCCCCCATGGACGGGCGCGAGCACTTGTTCTCGTGGCGAAAGCTCGGGCAATACCCGCTCTATGTCGCTTACGCCATCGACAAGGAAGTCGCGCTCCAGCCCTGGTATCGGCATGGGCGCCTCTACAGCGCCGTGGGCCTCGGCGCCGCGCTGGCCTTGTTCCTCGTCAGCTGGCTCGCCTTGCGCTACACCCGCCGCGAACAGGATCTCGTGCAGCGGGTCACGCAAGAAGCCGACGGCCGCGTGCGCGCGGAGGCGTCGCTGCAGCAGGTGCGCAAGCTCGAAGCCATCGGTCAATTGACCGGCGGCGTCGCTCACGACTTCAACAATCTGCTCACGACGATCCTCGGCAATGCGGAGCGTGCGCAGCGCCTGGTGCAGCGAGACAAGCAGCTGCAATGCTTGAGGAGCATCGAGCACGCCGCCAGCAACGGCGCCCGGTTGGTCCACCATCTTCTCGCCTTCGCGCGCAAGCAGCACCTCGATCCGAAACCGACCGACCTCAACGACACCGTCCTTCAGCTCGCGGAAATGCTGGAAAGCACGATCGGCGCGGGCATCCGCATCACCACCAAGCTCGAGCCCGAGCTCTGGCTCGCCATCGCCGACGCCAGCCAGATCGAGACGGCGATACTCAACATCGTGCTGAACGCGCGCGACGCGATGCCCTCGGGCGGCAGCTTGAGGATTACCACGGGCAATGTCGGCGCCGCCGACCCCGGCCGTCCGCCCGATATCGAGCCGCGCGACTACGTCATGGTGGCGGTCGGCGATAGCGGGCTCGGCATGACCGACGACATCCGCGCCCGCGTATTCGAGCCCTTCTTCACGACCAAGGAAGTCGGCAAAGGCAGCGGCCTCGGGCTCAGCCAAGTCTACGGCATGGCGCGCCAATCGGGCGGCACGGTGACGATCGAAAGCGCGCCGGACGAGGGCACCACCGTCCGCCTCTACATACCGCGCGCCGCGCCGCAGCGCGCCCTCCGCACCGAACGGCCACAACGCGCCGATGATCAAAGGATATCGGCGGGGGCAACGGTTCTCGTCGTGGACGACGATTTCCAGGTGCGTAATTTCGTCGCGGACTCGTTGGCGGAATCGGGCTATCGCACGCTCGAGGCGCCCGACGGTCACGCGGCGCTCCACATCCTCGACGGCGAGGCGGTCGATCTCGCTGTCATCGATCTGGCGATGCCGGGGATGGATGGGCGCGAGTTGGCGAAATGCGCGAGGCAGCGCCGCAAGAATCTGCCAGTACTCTTCATGACCGCTTATGTCGAAGGCGGGCTGATCGATGCGCTCGAAGACGAGCCGCTGCTGATGAAGCCGTTCCGGGCAGCCGCGCTCGCCAAGGAAATCGACGATATCTTGGCACGGGTGCGCGGCTCCGCAGCAGCTGCATCGTCCCGCTCGGCGCACTGACCCACGCCTTCGCGGCTCTCGCCACGCTCTCGGGGTTCGGCCGACGGCGGCACAGCGACGCGCGAAATTCGCGTAGGACGGCCGGAAGATCTGGCATCGGCGCGGATGTCCTGGTATGTCGCGAGCCGGAATGAGCTGAACTGTGCGCGCGACCAAGCGAAATTTATCGATGGACCGCCCGCAATGATGGTGTGACCCAAGTCACACGAGCGCAGCCGCGCACCTGTCGGGCTAGATTGACCCCGCCAGCATGTCAGGCTCGTCGTCCACAGGCTGCGTCAGCATCTCGATCGCCAGCCCGAGCGCTTCCTCGGCGTCGGCGCGCACTTCTTCGAGGAGGCGGCCGACGGCGAGGCCGCGCAGGTAATCGGCGAGCGCGAGGCGGCGGTCGAAAGGCGCGTCCATGCGGTGCTGGGTTCTCGGTTAGTGGACGCTGACGGGAAGCAGGTCGTGCTCGACCAAGGTCGCGCAGGCCACGTCGCGGTCGGTGAATTCGGCGAGGACGCTGCCATCGGCGGCGTGAGCGACGAAGATGACGTCGCCATCGGCCTCGACGCGCTTCAGATAGGCGACCTCGCTATAGCCCAGCGCGGCGAAGGCATGCATCGAGAAAAGCTTGAGCTTGGATTGGTCCAGCATGGTGTCCTCCTGCCTCAGGCGGAAGGCGTACCTACCCGACGACGGTGCGCCGCGCCGGTTAACATAGTGTTGACCGCGCGGGGCGATTGGATTGGATTTGCGCGATTGCCGACGGCGCTTGACCATCCGTAAGTAACAGCTTACGGTAAGTGATGACTTACAACAATGCGCTCGCCGCCCTGGCCGATCCCACGCGACGCCGCGTGTTCGAGCAGCTGCGCTTGGGTCCGAGGGCGGTCGGGCGCCTCGCCAAGGGAATGCCGGTGAGCCGGCCGGCCGTGTCGCAGCATCTGAAGGTGCTGAAGGAGGCCGGGCTGGTGCGCGAAGAGCGCGACGGCGCCCGGCGCATCTACGCGATCGATCCCAAGGGCCTGGGATCGCTCAGGCGCTGGCTCGACCAGTTCTGGGACGACGCCCTCGACGCCTTCCAGGCCGCCGTCGAATCCCCATCCCCGCCAAAACAAACAAGGAGAGGCAGAAAATGAATCGGACCGTCAGCTTCGCGCCCGTGCGCAAGACGCTGCGCGTCAAAGCCGGGCGCGAGCACGCCTTCAAGGTGTTCACCACGGGCTCGTGGTGGCCCAAAGAGCATTCCATCCTTACGGGCACGCGCCAGCAGGCGGTGGTGATCGAGCCGCGCGCCGGCGGGCGCTGGTTCGAGCGCGGCGAGGACGGCAGGGAATGCGACTGGGGCAAGGTGCTGGCGTGGGAGCCGCCGGGCCGGCTGCTGCTCTCCTGGCAGCTCAACGGCCATTTCGCCTACGACCCCAACCTCGTGACCGAGGTCGAAGTGCATTTCATCGCCGACGGTCCCAACATGACGCGGGTCGAGCTCGAGCACCGCTACTTCGAGCGCGCCGGCGATACCGCCGAGGCCCTGCGCGCCGGCGTCGATTCGCCCGAAGGGTGGGCTGCGTCGCTGGAGCGGTTCGCGCAGGAGGCGGTGCAGCTTGAAGGCCCCTCTCCCCAGCGGGGAGAGGGAGGGACTCGCGCAGCGGGAGGGTGAGGGGGCGTTCGCGCGTCCGCGCTTTATCCTGCACGGTGCGGGCTCTCGCGGTTGCTTCGCAACCGCTGCCGCCCGCCCGCGAGCGCGCGAAGCGCGCCGGCGCTGAACGCCGCTACTCCGCCGGCGCCATCTGCCGCGCCGCGAATCTCTCCCGTCCCGCCATCAGCGCAGCCGCCAAGCCGCAGGCGGCGGCGAAGGAGAGCCAGACGCCGGCGACGGCGCGGTTGCCGGTGTACTCGATGAGCGCCGTGCTGATCGCCGGGGTGAAGCCGCCGAAGAGCGCGGTGGCGAGGCTGTAGGCGACGGAGAAGCCCGAGGTCCGCACCTGGACGGGCATGATCTCGGTCAGCATCACCACCATGGCGCCGTTGTAGCTGCCGTAAATGAAGGAGAGCCACAGCTCGACCCCGAGCATGACGGTAAGTGCATTGGCGCTAACCCGCGCTTTACTCCCCCAGCAGCTTGTGGCGGATGAGGTAGTCGAGGCCGTGGCGCCAGGATTCGTCGGTGTTGCCGCGGATATCGACGCTTTTGACGAACTCCATCTGCCCGGTTTGCGCATCCTCGATATAGAGGTTGATGTTGAGGATGAGGTTGCTGACCTTCTGCACCGTGCCCCATGCCGCCCAGTCGGCGTCGACGCGCTTGGCGTAGTCGCGCTCGCAGCCGTTGCAGTTGCGAATCTCCGGACCCGCGGCGATCTCCTTCTCCACCTCCGGCTGGATCGGCACGATGTTGAAGCGGCCGGAGGCGTCGAGCTTCTGCCGCAAGAGGTCGTCGAGCAAGCGCAGCCGGCGCTCCTCGTCGGGCGTGGTCGGCTCGAGCGAGGTGTTGATGAGCGAGAAGCCGAAGAAGGCGATGCGCGGCACGGGCTTCGCATCCGCGGCCGAGGACGGCGAGCGGCTCGCGCCGATGAGCGCCGCCACAAGGATGGCGCCGCGCAGCGCGGCGATGGCGGATGAGCAGAGAGATGCGATCACGACGGCGATATAGGCGGCGCCGCGGCCGAGCGCCAGCGCTGGCTTCAACGTCCTCTTCTGCACGGTGCGGGCTTTCGCGTTTGCTACGCAATCGCTGACGCCCCGCCCATGATCGCGCTGCTCGCGACATGCGACCATGCCGCGATAGAGGCGCCGCCGCGCGTCGGGCAAAACGGGCTCGCGAGCGGCTCGCGCATCCCCGCCTTTCCTGCACTGGTGCGGACTTTCGCGGTTGCTCAAGCAACCGCTGACGCCCCCGAGCGCGCGATGCGCACCGCCGAGCTCTTCGCCATCTTCCCGGCGCTCGCCGAGAAGCGCCGCGCGCTGGCGTCGAGCCTGTCGGGCGGCCAGCGCAAGATGCTCGGCATCGCCAAGGCGCTCGCCGGCAACCCGCGCCTTCTCGTCATGGACGAGCCCTCGGCCGGGCTCTCGCCGCTCTTCGTCAAGGAGGTGCTGCGCGTGCTCGCGCAGTTCCGCGAGCGCGGCCTGACATTCCTCATCGCCGAGCAGAACGTGAAATTCCTCGAGCTCGCCGACCGTGTCTACACGCTCGACGGCGGCCGCATCGGCTTCACCGGCAGCGTCGCCGCCATGCACGAGAACGACGCGCTGCGCAAAGCCTATTTCGGGTTGAAGTGAGCAAGCGATGTCCGTGAAAGCAGCAATCCTCGCGGTCCTGTTTGTCAGCGCCGCCGCGCCGGGCGTGGCGGCGGACGCGAAGCCCGTGCCAAGCATCGCCTTCTTCGGCTTCGCGCTGATCAACACCTCGCTCGAGGCGACTACGCAAGACGAGGAGCGCCGG
>DASWFH010000205.1:0-8262 GCA_036394355.1 Allostellaceae bacterium
GCCGACCTGCGGCTCGTTGGCCCGGAGCTTCTCGAAATAGTCCCAGCCATAGAGGTTGCGCATCTCCACGACCCAGGTGCCGACATAGCCGCTGAAGCCGGGATGGCCGACCGAGATCTGGTCCTTCCATTTGGGATCGAGCAGATCGGGCCAGTTCTTAGGCGCCTCGCTCTCCTTCACCTTGTCCTTGTTGTAGGTGATGCAGATGAGGCCGGCGGAAGTGATGAAATACCCGCCGTCGGGATCGATGTCCTTGAATTGGGGCAGGAGCTGGGCGGCATTGGGCGCGGTGTATTTGAGGAACACGTCCATCGGCTTCAGCCGGACGTAATGGCCGAGATCGGTCGAGCTGAACACGTCGCATTCGGCGATGCCGGTCTTGAGATCCTGGCTGAGGCGCTGGAAGGCGACCTGCGCCGTGGTGCGCACGACATTGGCGCGGATGCCCGGATATCTGGTGGCGAAGGCATTGCCGATGCTTTCGGCGGTCTGGGTGTCGAAATGGGCGGTGTACCAGGTCACCTGGCCCTCGCCCTTGGCGGCGGCGTAGAACTCCGCCTCTTCGGCGGCGCTCGCGCGGCGCGCCCAGGGCGCCAGCGCCGCGGCGGCCGACGCGGCCGCGGTGCCCTTGAGGAAGGTCCTGCGCTTCATGGCTGTCCCGCTCCCGATGCGTTGTCCCCAGCTCCGGGCCGGGTTTGCCGATTACTATCAGCCTTCGTTCGGGACGGGGCAAGCGCTTCAACCCTTCCGCCGCTGCCGGCGCTGGCGGGCTAGGGACGGGGCTTCTTGGGCGAGCGGTGCGCACAGGATGTCAGCCGCGCCGCGTTCGTTCCGGCGCCGCACCGGCATTTGCGGTTCCCGAGGAATCGACGGCTAAATTCAATAGGTTACTACGGTATTCACCGGGTCTTAAGCGCCTGCGCCGATAATCCGGGGCACGGCGATGACGTCCATCAAGGCGCCATCACGAAACGGCAAAGCCGGGGCGACCCGGCGACGCAAAGCCCCCGGTCTCGAGCGAGATAGCGGGGCTACCGAATGAGGCTTGCTCGTGCGGCTCATCCCTTGCGCGGCGCTGCTCGCCGTTCTCGCCTTTGCCGCGCCGCCGGCTGCGCCCGGGACGGTCGCCGACGCTTACCCCGCCGCGTCGCGCCAAGCGCCGGCGCTGTTCGGCACGCGCGAGATCTTTTCCCCGGACATGGCGCCCTTCGACAAGTGGACGGGCATGCTGGCGCGCTTCCGGCGCGAGCAGGCGGCGGGGCAACGCGCCTGCGCGCGCGTCGCGCCCGCAGCCTGCGAGCCCATCGAGTGGCGCCAGCTCCTCGGCGCGCTGCGCGGCCTCGATCTGCGCGCCAAGCTCGACCGCGTCAACGCCGCGGTGAACCGTCACCCCTATGTCGCGTCGCAGCGAAATTGGGGCGAGAGCAATCATTGGGAGACGCCGTTCGAGTTCTTGCGCAAGAGCGGCCAATGCCAGGACTACGCCATCGCCAAATATATGCTGCTGCGCGCCGCCGGCGTCGCCGCGGCGCAGCTGCGCGTGCTCGTGCTGCGCGACACGCGGCTCGGCCGCGACCACGCCGTCGCGGTCGCTTATGTCGAGGGCGAGGCGTTCCTGCTCGACAACCAGATCGGCGCCGTCGTGACGGCTCGAAGCGTTCACCACTATCAGCCCTACTATTCGATCAACGAGGAGGGCTGGTGGCTGCATATCGGGCCCAACGCACGCTACGCGTCGGCGGCCGACGGCGCCCTCCGTTGAAGCGACCCGGTGCTCAGCCGCGATGAAGCTCGACCAGCAGAAAAAAGCCGTTTGCCGCCAGCAACGCCGCCGCCATAGCGAGCAGCGCGCACAGCCACAGCAGCGGGCGCGAGGCGGCGACGATGCTCACCGAGCCCAGCACGATCGCGATCTGGAGCAGCGCGCGGGCGTAATCGAAATTGAGGTCGCGCCGCTGCGCGTGGTCGCGCTCCGCTTCGAACTCGCGCGCCTTGGCGGCCAGCTCCTGCTTGCCGCTGCCGGTGGCGGGGTCGCTCTCGTAGCGCTGCACCGTCGCCCGGTACTCGGTGACGCGCCGGTTGAGCGGCTCGCGCACGGAAGCCGGCAGGTCCGGCCGCGTCGCCAGCAGCGCCTCGAGCGTATCGGCGGCGAGCTGGTAGGCGGTCTGGCGCTCGTTACGGGCCTGGTAGAAAGCGTAGGTGTCGGAAGCGAGGATGTTCGCGTTCATCGACTCCTTGACGGCGTGCTCGCCGCCGAGGCTGGCGATGGCCAGCAGCATGCCGAGCACGCCGAGGAAGACCGCGGCGCCGCGGCGGAAGCGCTCGTCGCTATGCGTCTTGTGCATGGTCTCGGCGATGGCGTCGCCGACTTCATGGGCTTCCACAATGTCTCCTGAGTTGCGGCAGAGGCGCCGGCGCGAGCATGCCGCGTTCCCGGCGGGGGTCAAGGGGCGTGGCGCCGCAGCTCAGCGCCATTCTCGACTCGACCTCGGTCACCCCAACCGCTTAGGATCGGGGCGCCCCGCAAGGGGAGAGGAAAACTAGAAGATGGATGTCCAACGCCTAATAATAGAGCATGGCGCGTGGTTCTACCCGTTCACCTTTGCTTTAACTTTCATTGAGGGCGAGACCTTCGTTCTCGTCGCCGGATTCGCGGCGGCACAAGGTCTCCTGAACGCGCCGCTCCTGCTGCTTGCCGCCTGGCTCGGAAGCTTTGCCGGCGACCAGTGCTATTTCTGGATCGGCCGCAATTTCGGGCTGCGGCTGCTATCGCGCCGGCCGATCTGGCGCGCCCGGGTCGATTCGGCGCTGGGCTGGATCAAGCGCTACGACACGTGGTTCATCCTGAGCTTCCGCTTCATCTATGGCGTACGCAATTTCTCCTCCTTCGCCCTCGGCATCAGCGGCATCGCCTGGCAGCGCTTTCTCATCCTCAACCTCACCGCCGCCTTCCTGTGGGCCGTGGTGTTCGTGGGCGCGGGCTATTTCTGCGGCCGCGCCTTCGAGCGCATGCTCGGCGAGTTCGCCGACCAGTTCAGCATGATCATGCTCGGCCTCTTCGCCTCGTTCCTGGTCATCGCCGGCATTCTCCATCGCCTGCGTCGCCGTCGCCGCCGCGCCGCCGCGGCGGCGGCCTCGCCTTCCTCCTGAGCGCGCGCCCGGCCATCGCCGGTCCTGCCGACATCCCCGCAACTTTTCGACGGTTCATTGCGAATGTTCAAGATCAACAGCACAGCCCTCGTGCTGTCTTGCATCGTCGCCAGCGCTGCTGGGGCGACGGAGGAATGCTTGCGGCCCGCCGAGGCCCGAGGCCGAGCAGGCCATCCGCTTCCAAACCGAGCTGATGGTGGTGAGCGAGACATGCCGCGAGCAGACCTATCCGCGCTTCCTCCACCGCAACTGCAAGGCGGTGGTCGACTATCAGCAGCGGATGATCGAGCGCTATCGCCGCACCGGCGCGCCGCGGCCCAGGGCCAGCCTCGACACCTATATGACGCAGCTCGCCAACCAGATCTCTTTGCAGGTGAGCGCGGAGCCCGTCGAGGCGCTGTGCCGCGATCAAACGGATTTCCTGGCGACCGCCGATACGCTCGACGCCAAGAAATTCCGCCGCTACATCGCCAAGCAGGCGGTAGAGCACGCCGCCGAGCATCGCCGCTGCGACGATTGATCCGGACCGAGGATCAGGCGGGCGTCGCGGGGGCGGGTGAGGCGTTGCGGCAGTGGCGCTGGAAAGCAGGCGGCGCGCGACGAGGGGGTGACGTTTTCAATCGCCGAATCATTGTAAGATCACCTGCCCGACACGGACGGGCGCAGAGCGCTTAAAAATTCGTCGCCGAGAGCCGCAGCGAAACGACGGCGCCGGTGAGGGCGATCGCCGCCATGGCGAGGTAGGCAAGGCCGCCCCCGGCCGCATAGAGCGGGCCAATCACCAGTATGATCAGGCCGGGTCCGATCGACCCGACGACGGCGGTGTAGAGCGCTTGACCCGTCGCGGCTTGCTCGGCCGGGACGGTGCGCGCGAGATGATGCATGGCGCCGAGATGCGCCGCGCCGAAAGTGAAGGCGTGCAGCAGCTGCACCAGTGCGATCGCCGGAACGGCCGTGGCGAAAGCGGTCACCGTCCAGCGCACGAGGCCAGCGCCACCGCCCAGCGCGATGAGGCCGAGCGGGCCGATGCGGCGCAACAGCGGCGCGCCCCAGAAGAACAGCACGACTTCGGCGAGCGTGCCTTCCGCCCAAAACACGGCGATCGTCGTGTCGGAGATGCCGAGGGCCCGCCAATGCAGCGTGCCGAAGATGTAGAGCACGCTGTGGCTTCCCTGCACCAGCGTCGCGGCACCGAGAAAGACGAGCATGCGCGGTGTGGCCAGCGCGCGCCACTCCGGCGAGCGCGTGCGGCGTGCCAGAGCGCTGCCTGCCGGCAAGGCGAAGCAGGCGGCGAAGGTCAGGGCGGCGCCGCCGATCAGGAGGTACAGCACGGTGTCCGCGGCGCGCCCCTCGAGGACGCGGCCAGCGATCAGCAGGGTCGCGATGAAGGCGAGCGAGCCCCAGAGGCGGACGCGGCCGTAATCGAGCTTCCCGGCGTAAGCGCCGGCAAGCGCCAGGTTGTCGCCGAGGGGCATGAGCGAGCTGAGAAACGCGCCCGCCGCCGCGCTCAGCAGCAGCAGGGCGGCGAAGCTCTGCGCCCACAGGCAGAACAGGAAGGTTGCGGCGGTCGCGCAGCTCAGCATCAGCATGATCCGCCGCGGCTCGCCGCTGCGATCGGCGGCCATCCCCGCCAGCGGATTGGCCGCCGCCTTGACCCACTGGCCCACGGCGAAGAGCACGCCGAGCTCTTCGGCCGAGAGCCCGCGCGCACCGAGCCACAGCGGCCAGAACGGGATCTGCACGCCGAACACGACGAAGATCGCAACGTAGAACAGCGCAAGGCGCAGCGAGGTGACGGTGGGCATTGCCGCGCAGTCTGCGATGCAGGCGCGGGCTGCGCAACTGCCGCGGCGCCTTGACAAGGTGCCCGGCCAGCCGCATCTCCCTGCGTCGCGCCGCCATTGGCCGCATGCGAGGAAGGGCTCGTTTGAACGATCTCGTCGACCTCGGTGCGCTCAGCGCTCTCCTCTCGGTGGTGATCATCGACATCGTGCTGGCCGGCGACAATGCCATTGTCGTCGGCATGGCGGCGGCCGGCCTGCCGGCGCAGCAGCGGCAAAGGGTGATCGTCATCGGCATCGCCGCCGCGACGGTGCTGCGCGTCGCGCTCGCGACCGTCGCGACATGGCTGCTCGCGATCATCGGCCTCACCCTGGCGGGCGGCGTGCTGCTGCTGTGGGTCGCGTGGAAGTTCTCTCGCGAGCTGTGGCCGCGCCATAACGCGGACGCCGGCGGCGGCGAGCCTCGCCCGCCTCCGGTCAAGACCTTCCGGCAGGCGGTGGTGCAGATCACCGCCGCGGATGTCTCGATGTCGCTCGACAACGTGCTGGCGGTCGCCGGTACGGCGCGCGACCACTTCTGGGTGCTGGCGCTCGGCCTCGTGTTATCCGTGGCGTTGATGGGCCTCGCGTCGAACTTCATCGCGCGGCTGCTCGCCCGCTATCATTGGATCGCCTGGATGGGGCTCGGCATCATCACGGTGGTGGCGCTGCGCATGATCTACGAGGGCTCCGCCGAGGTGCTGCACCTGACCGTCGCACCGCGCCCCCGTTGACGCGCGCCCGCGTCGAGCGCGCATGAAAAAGCGGCCAGAGAATTCCCTCCGGCCGCCCGATGAGAGTCCTTCTCGCTTCCGCTTATTTAGAGCTGCCCGAACCGGTCGACGAGCCGCCGCCCGAGGAGGAGCTGCCCGGCGTGGTGGTGCTGCTCGGTGGCGAATTGCCCGAGGGCGAGCTGCCGGCGCCCGAGGAGCTGCCGGACGTGCCGGAGGAGCTGCTGCCGCTCGACGGCGACGTGGTCGAGCCGGCGCCGCCCGACGGGCTGGTGGCCGAGCTGCTGCCCGACGAGGACGGCGAGCGCGGCGTGGCGGTCGAGCCGCTGCTCTTCGAGCCCGAATTATCGCAGGCGACCAGCGAAGCGGCCGAGAGGAAAGCCGCTGCAATCAGCCATCTTTTTTCCATCAGATCGTCTCCATGTGGCTGCACGTGCTCCGGCCTCCGGAGCCACGAGGCTTGATGCGTTACCGTGACCCCAATAACAGAACGCGGCAGGCAAAAATTCCGTGCCCGATTTTCCTCACATTGCGAAATCGCGCCCGTTCTCACGCACTGGTTTCGTGTTGCTGAGCTGGCTTGCTCATACGGATAACATGGAATACCCGCGAGGGTTCTCCGTTCGTGTGGGGTGTTCGAGGCTCGTCGGCACGCAAGGAGCATTTGGCCGAACGGATGATGCAACCGGCCCTGGCTGAGCATATCGCGGCGCTTCGACGGTACGCCCGTGCGCTGTTGGGCGATCGCATCGATGCGGATGATCTGGTGCAGGACTGCCTGGCGCGGGCGTTGTCGCGCGCGCATCTGTGGCGGCCCGGCACCGATCTACGCGCGTGGCTGTTCACGATCCTGCACAACATCCACATCAACAATCTGCGCAGCCGCCGGGCGCATGTCGCCGCGAACGAGGATTTGAGCTATGGCCGCACCGCGCGCGCCATGGCGGCACTCCCCGACCAGGACGCGCGCCTCGAGCTGCGCGACCTTGAGCGCGCCCTCGACCGCATCCCGGACGAGCAGCGCCAGGTGCTGCTGCTCGTCGGCATGGAGGGGATGAGTTATGACGAGGCGGCGCGCGTCGTCGGAGTGCCGATCGGCACGATCATGTCGCGGGTCGCGCGCGGCCGCGATGCCTTGCGCCGCAGCATGATGTTCGCGGAGCCGTCGCTCGACAGCGCTGGCGACGGGCGCGCGCGCCATTTGCGGCGGGTGAAATGAGCGCCATGATCTTGCGGATCGACGAGCATGAGCTTCATCTTTACGTCGATGACCATCTCGGCGAGGCGCGCCGTCGCGTCGTCGAGGCTTTGCTGCGCGATCACCCGGAGGTCGCGGCGCGGGTGAGCGACTACCGACACCAGAACGAGCTCATGCGCCAGCTCTTCGATCCCGTCGGCAGTGCGCCGCCGACGGACGACCAGGAGCGGCTGCTGCGCGCGCTCGGGCAACGTCTCGGCCGCTCCAGGCTGGCGACGCTGTGGCGGCCGGCCATGGCGACGGCGGCCGGGCTTCTCCTGGCAGCGACGCTGGGTGCGGTCAGCACGGAGTATTACGACGAGCGCACGGCGGTGGTGCCGGAGCCGATGCCGAGCTTCGCCGATACCGCGGCGCGCGTGCACAGCTTCTATGCCGGCGGAGCGAGCGAGCCGACTGAGTTCGGCGCCGATGCCGCAACCAAGCTTGGCACGTTGCTCGACAAGCGGCTGGGTGCGCCGCTGCGATTGCCGGATCTGAGCCAGAAGGGGTTCAGCCTGGTCGGCGGCCGGCTTCTGCCGGCGGTCGATGGCGCCGCCGCCCAGCTCCTCTACCGCGATCAAGCCGGACGTCTCGTCACCGTGTTCCTCGGTCCCGCCGACAAGACGCGGCTGACGGCGACGCAGGCGACGGAGCGCAAGGACCTCTCGCTTTACGCTTGGCTCGACGGCCGCATCGGCGTCGCCGTTGTCGGCGGGCTCAGCGGTGACGAGCTGCGCGGCATCGCCGAAGCGGCGCAGCGATCGCTGTTGCCGCCGCCGAACGGCGCCCGCTCCGAGGAGCGGCCGGGCGTCACACCCGACAAGGACGGGCATCCCGAGGCCTCGCGCACCTAAGCGCTGCTAGTCTAGCGGCGGTTGGCGAGGAAGATGCCGAGAAAGATGAGGGCGCCGCCGGCGAGGTGGAAGCCGGCGATGCGCTCGTTCAGGAACAGGTAAGCGAGCCCGGCCGAGAAGAGCGGGATGAGGTGCGAGAAGAGGCTGGCGCGGCTCGGGCCGATCGCCGCCACGCCGCGGTTCCAGCCGAAGAAGGCGATCACCGCGGGAAAGATCCCGACATAGAGATAGCCCATGAGCGCATCGGGCGTCGTCGGCAGCGGCCGGCCAGCCCATGACTCCGCGAGGTGCAGCGGCACCAGCGTCAGCGCACCGATGCCGAACAGCACCGCCAAGAGCGCGACCGGCGACAGCTCCGGCGGCCGGCGACGCAGCAGCACGGTATAGACCGACCAGGTCGCCACGCTCACCAACATGGCGATGTCGCCGCGGTTGATCGACAGCGCAACGAGCGCGGCGGGGTCGCCGCG
>DASWFH010000206.1:0-5609 GCA_036394355.1 Allostellaceae bacterium
CTTCATGGTCGAGATGGTGGAGACCGGGGCGATCCTGAACCAGGCGAGCGAGCGGGCGCTGGTGATCCTCGACGAGATCGGCCGCGGCACCGCCACCTTCGACGGCCTCTCGATCGCCTGGGCCACGGTCGAGCATCTCCACGACGTCAACCGCTGCCGCGCGCTCTTCGCCACGCATTACCATGAATTGACCGCGCTGGCGGCGAAGCTGCAGCACCTCGCCTGCTTCACCATGCGCGTCAAGGAATGGCAGGGCGACGTCGTCTTCCTGCACGAAGTCGCCGTCGGCGCCGCCGACCGCTCCTACGGCATCCATGTCGCGAAGCTCGCCGGCTTGCCGCCGGCGGTGGTGGGCCGCGCCGAGGAGGTGCTGGCCGTGCTCGAGAAGGGCGAGCAGGGCGGCGCGCTGACGCGGCTCGCCGACGACCTGCCGCTGTTCAGCGCGGTGCGCCCGGCGCCGCGCGAGCCGCACGACCCGCTTGCCGCCGCGCTCGGCGAGGTGCAGCCCGACGCGCTGACCCCAAGAGAGGCGCTCGAGATTCTCTACAAGCTCAAGGCGCTGATCGCCAACCCATGAAGCCTTATCGTGCGCGGGACGTGGCGCCTCTCGCGGGTCTCTTTGCCACCAAGCTGCTCGGCAGCGGCGAGCCCGATGGCGATGGCCAAAGCTTGCGGCGTCATCTCGGGCCCTGGGGCCTCATCGCGCTCGGCATCGGCTCGATCATCGGCGCGGGGCTGTTCGCGCTCACGGGCATCGCCGCGGCCGAGAATGCCGGGCCGGCGGTGACGATCTCGTTCCTCGTCGCCGCGCTGGGCTGCGCCTTGGCCGGCATGTGCTACAGCGAGCTCGCCACTATGATCCCGATGGCCGGCAGCGCCTATACCTACGCCTATGCGACGATGGGTGAGATGATCGCCTGGATCGTCGGCTGGGACCTGGTGCTCGAATACGCCGTGAGTGCCGCCGCGGTCGCCGCGAGCTGGACGCAATACGCGCTCTCCCTGCTGCGCGATGTCGGCGTCGAGTTCCCGGCGCGCTTGGCGGTGGCACCCTTCGAGACCATACGGCTGGCCGATGGCGGCGAGGTCTCCGGCCTCGTCAACCTGCCCGCCGTCATGATCGTCGTCGTGCTGTCGTTCCTGCTGATGCGCGGCATCCGCGAATCTGCCGCGGTCAATGGCGTGATCGTCGTCATCAAGGTCGCGATCGTCCTCGTCTTCGTCGCCATCGGCGCGCGCTACATCGACTGGGCCAATTACACGCCCTTCATCCCCGCCAACACCGGCAGCTTCGGCGAATTCGGCTGGAGCGGCGTCCTGCGCGGCGCGGGCATGATCTTCTTCGCCTATATCGGCTTCGATGCGGTCTCGACCGCGGCGCAGGAGACCAAGGATCCGCAGCGTGCCCTGCCGATCGGCATTCTGGGCTCGCTTGCCATCTGCACCGTACTCTATGTCGCCTTCGCCTTCGTGCTCACCGGCATGGTGAAATATAGCGCCATGCGGGGCGATGCGGCGCCGGTGGTGACCGCGATCGCTCGCACGCCCTATCATTGGCTGCAGATCCTGGTCGAGATCGGCATTCTCGCGGGCTTCACTTCCGTCATCCTCGTGTCGCTCCTCGGTCAATCGCGGGTCCTTCTGGCGATGGCGGAGGATCGGCTGGTTCCCGGCCTCTTCGCGGCGATCCATCCACGCTGGCGCACGCCCTGGCTCTCGACCCTGCTGTTCATGCTGTTCACCGGCCTTCTCGCCGGCTTCCTGCCGATGTCGCTGCTCGCGGACATGACTAGCATCGGCACGCTTCTGGCTTTCATCATCGTCTGCGCCGGCGTGCTCGTCCTCAGGCGCACGCGGCCCGACCTGCCGCGGCCCTATCGCACGCCCTTAGTGCCGTTGGTGCCGCTGCTTGGCATCGCCGTCTGCGCCACCATGATGTATTCGCTGGGACCCGAGAACTGGTGGCGGCTCGTCGGCTGGCTGGCGATCGGCCTCGCCATCTATTTCGGCTACAGCCGCCGGCACAGCCGACGCCAGCAGCAGGCGGCGGCATCACCCGCGGAGTAGGTCCCTTTCCGCGTCGCGCAGGCTCGGATACAGTTGCCGCAATAAAACCGAACAAACTTGCAGCGGGAGGAATTCATGCGGTACTGGGTGATCTCGGGCTGCGTCTTGGCGATGGCCGGCATCGTCGGCGCGACGGCACCGGCGCAAGCGGCGGATGCCGTGAAATCACAACCGACGGAGCTGTTGACGGCGCCGCTCACCGGCGATGCCAGCCGCGAGGTCAAGATTCTGAGCGTGCTGCTGCCGGTGGGCGCCGATTCCGGCCGCCATGTCCATCACGGCGACCAATACACCACGGTGCAAGAGGGCGAGATCCACATCGATATCGACGGCAAGGGCGATCAGGTCTTCAAGGCCGGCGATGTCGTGCATATCGACCCGATGGTGGTGCACCGCACGCAGAACCTGAGCGGCAAGCCGGCGCGCACCACCGAGCTGTTCATCGTCGCCAAAGGCAAGCCGCTGAGCGAGCGCGCCGACCTGGCCACGGAAGGCTCGTCGCGGTAACCCGCTCGAGGCGCCGGCTCAGGGCCGGCGCCCGCCGCCGCTAGCCGCTCAGCCAATAGGCCGGCTTGCCGTAATGGCCGTGCAGCGCGTCCTCATAGTCGCGCGCGATGGGGCCCGTCGGGTCGAATTCCGGGCTCGTCTCGACGGTGTGGCGCGGCAGGTCGACATGGACGCGGCGCCCGGGCCAGTCGACCGCGCCGATCCAATGCGGCGAGATCAGGACCTTGCGGCCGGGCAGCCAGTTGCGCGTGTCCACCACCATGTAGCGGACGCGCCAGCCATCCTCCTCGACCAGGAAATCCCCGATCTGGCCGATATCGCCGTCGCCGGCGCGGATGGCATGACCGGTCGTGTCGCCGATGCTGTAAAGCTGCGGGTCGCCGGGCGGCTCGTCCGGCAGGGTCGCGCCGGAGCCGGGCTTGTAGCCGGCCGATCCCACTGGTTCGGCTCCGCTCTCGCGCGGCGGAAACAGGAAGCCGGCGCCAGGGCCGCCCGCGAGATAGCCCAAGGGCGGCATGGGATCGCCGGCCCAGTACGGCGACCAGCCGTAATAATCGTAGAGTCCGACCTCGACCCGGCGCGAGACCGGGCGGTCGCTGTCGAAAGGCGGGCTGGTCTCGACCTGGCGGCGGGTGAGGCTTATCGGGAATTGCTGCGTCCCGACATCGGGATGGCCCAGCGCCGCCGGCGGCAGCAGCACGCGGCGACCCGAAAGCCATGTGCCGGTGTCGACCACGAGCCAGCGCACCGTCCAGCGCGCCTCGTCGAACAGCATGTCATCGACGCTGCCGATGGTGCCGTCGCGCGCCGCGATCTCGTAACCATCAATTTCCGAGCACCGCCACAGCATGCCGCCCTCCCTCGCCGCTGGTGTGCCAACGGAAACCCGCGGTGGCGGTTCCTCGCCCCGGCAGTGTAGAATAGCGGCCGATGAGCCACATCGAGCGGCAACGCGAAATCGTCGATCGGCGGGCGCTGTCGGCGGCCCTGGTGGCGCTGGCCGAGCAGGCCGGCGGCGAGCCGCCGCGCGCCAAGGTGGTGGAAATCCTGCGCCAGGCGCTGCAAGCCGGCCGCGACGAGGTGCGTCGCCGCTTCGACACCGGCGCCAGCGGCACGGACACGGTGCGCGGCTTGAGCTTTCTCATGGATCAGCTCGTCCGCGCGCTCTACGACTTCGTCGCCGCTCATGTGTATCCGCTCGCCAACCCCACTTCCGGCGAGCGCCTCACCCTCGTCGCTGTGGGCGGCTATGGCCGCGGCGAGCTGGCGCCGTTCTCCGACATCGATCTTCTCTTCCTGCTGCCTTACAAGCCGACGCCGCATACCGAGCAGGTGGTCGAGTACATGCTCTATGCGCTGTGGGATCTCGGCCTCAAGGTCGGGCAGGCGACGCGCTCGGTCGAGGACACGCTGCGCCACGCCCAGGCCGATCTCACCGTCCGCACGGCGGTGTTGGAGGCGCGCTACATCTGGGGCGACCAGGAGCTGTTCGCCGATCTGAAGCGCCGCTTCGAGGCCGAGATCATCAAGGGCACCGCGGCCGAATACGTCCAGGCCAAGCTCGCCGAACGCGACGAGCGCCACGCGCGCATGGGCGACAGCCGCTACGTCGTCGAGCCCAATGTCAAAGAGGGGAAGGGGGGCTTGCGCGATCTGCACACCCTTTTCTGGATCGCCAAATACATCTACCGCGTCGACGATGTCGAGAAGCTGGTCGATCAGGAGGTGCTGTCGCCGAAGGAGGCCCACCGCTTCGCCCGGGCGCAGGATTTCCTGTGGACGGTGCGCTGCCATCTCCATTTCCTCAACCAGCGCGCCGAGGACCGCCTCACCTTCGACCGGCAGAGTGAAGTCGGGCGCCGGATGCGCTACACCGACCATGTCGGCACGCGCGGCGTCGAGCGCTTCATGAAGCATTACTTCCTGATCGCCAAGGATGTCGGCGACTTGACGCGCATCTTCTGCGCCCAGCTCGAGGCCGAACAGGAGCGGCGCCCACGCTTCAACTGGAAGCCGTGGATCCCGCGCAAGCGTTCGATCGCCGGATTCGCCGTCGATGCCGGGCGGCTTGACATTGCCAAGGAGAGCGCGTTCAAGGACGACCCGGTGAACCTCCTGCGCCTCTTCCATGTGGCACAGGAGCATGGCCTCGACATCCACCCGCACGCGCTCAGGCTCATCACCCAGTCGCTGAAGCTGATCGACGCGAAGCTGCGCGCCAACGCCGAGGCGAACCGGCTCTTCATGGCGATGCTGACCTCGAAGAAGGAGCCGGAGATCACGCTGCGGCGCATGAACGAGGCCGGCGTCTTCGGCCGCTTCGTCCCGGATTTCGGCCGCGTCGTCGCGCAGATGCAATATGACATGTACCATGTCTACACGGTGGACGAGCACACGCTCTTCGCCATCGGCATCCTGCACCAGATCGAGCAGGGCGAGCTCAAGGACGAGCTGCCGCTCGCCTCCGAGATCGTCCACACCATCGACTCGCGCCGCGCCCTCTATCTCGCCGTGCTGCTGCACGACATCGCCAAGGGCCGCGGCGGCGACCACTCGGAGCTGGGTGCGCAGGTGGCCGAGCGGCTCGGACCCCGCGTCGGCCTCACCGCCGAGGAGACCGAGACGGTGGCATGGCTGGTCCGCTTCCACCTGCTCATGAGCAATACCGCCTTCAAGCGCGACATCGACGACCCGCAGACCATCCGCGACTTCACCGAGCGCGTGCAGTCGCCCGAACGGCTCAAGCTGCTGCTCATCCTGACCGCCGCCGACATCCGCGCGGTCGGACCCAAGGTGTGGAACGGCTGGAAGGCGACGCTGCTGCGCGAGCTTTACCACCGCGCCGTCGAGGAGATGTCGGGCGGGCTGGTCGTCGACAGCCGCGACGCGCGCATCGCCGCGGCGCAGAGCGCGGTGCGCCGGCTCCTGCCCGATTTCACCGCCGAGGAGATGGCCGGCTTCATCGCCAAGGGCTATCCCTCCTACTGGCTCTCTTTCGATACCGGCACGCATGCGCGCCACGCGCGGCTGACGCG
>DASWFH010000207.1:0-1520 GCA_036394355.1 Allostellaceae bacterium
TCGGTGCACGAGCCGGTGCAGACGGGCTTGAAGGCGATCGACGCGCTGGTGCCGATCGGCCGCGGCCAGCGCGAGCTTATCATCGGCGACCGCCAGACCGGCAAAACCGCCGTCGCCATCGACGCCTTCCTCAACCAGAAATCGATCAACGCCTCGGGCAACGAGAAGCTCAAGCTCTATTGCGTCTACGTCGCCGTCGGCCAGAAGCGCTCGACCGTGGCGCAGATCGTCAAGACGCTGCAGGATTACGGCGCGCTCGACTACTCGATCGTCGTCGCCGCGACCGCGTCGGAGCCGGCGCCGCTGCAGTTCCTGGCGCCCTATGCCGGCTGCGCCATGGGCGAATTCTTCCGCGACAACGGCATGCATGCGGTCATCGTCTATGACGACCTGTCGAAGCAGGCGGTGGCCTATCGCCAGATGTCGCTGCTGCTGCGCCGCCCGCCGGGCCGCGAGGCCTATCCGGGCGACGTCTTCTATCTCCATTCGCGGCTCTTGGAGCGCGCGGCCAAGATGAACGAGCAGCACGGCTCGGGATCACTGACCGCGCTGCCGATCATCGAGACCCAGGCGGGCGATATCTCGGCCTACATTCCGACCAATGTCATCTCCATCACCGACGGGCAGATCTTCCTCGAGACCGACTTGTTCTATCGCGGCATCCGCCCGGCCATCAATGTCGGTGCCTCCGTGAGCCGCGTCGGCTCGGCGGCGCAGATCAAGGCGATGAAGCAGGTCGCCGGCAAGATCAAGCTCGAGCTGGCGCAATACCGCGAGATGGCGTCGTTCGCGCAATTCGCCTCGGATCTCGATCCAGCGACGCAGCGCCTGCTGGCGCGCGGCGCGCGCCTGACCGAGCTCTTGAAGCAGCCGCAATTCTCGCCCATGCCGGTCGAGGAGCAGGTGGTATCGATCTTCGCGGGGACGCGAGGGTACCTCGACAAGGTCGACGTCGCGCAGGTGACGCGCTTCGAGGCGGCGATGCTCGGCGAGCTGCGCTCGAGCAAGCCCGAGATCCTCGAGGCGATCCGCACCAAGCGCGAGCTCACACCTGACATCGAAAAGGAGCTCGCCGCCTTCCTCGACCGTTTCAGCAAGACCTTCGTCTGAGGAAGGCTCGGCGGCACGGCCATGGCCACCCTCAAGGAATTGCGGAACCGAATCCGCAGCGTCCGCTCGACGCAGAAGATCACCTCGGCGATGAAGATGGTGGCGGCGTCGCGGCTCAAGCGGGCGCAGGATCAGGCCGAGGCGGCGCGGCCCTACGGCAGCCGCATGGAGCGCATGCTGTCCTCGCTGGCGGCCAACCTCAAGGGGCAGGCGACGGCGCCGCGCCTCCTCGCCGGCACCGGCAGCGACGTGGCGCATCTCCTCGTCGTCGCCACCTCGGACCGCGGCTTGGCCGGCGGCTTCAACGCCTCGATCCTGCGCGAGACGCGGCGCACCATCCGCGAGCTGCAGAGCGCCGGGAAGACGGTCAAGCTCTTCACCATCGGCCGCAAGGGGCGCGACAGCCTGCG
>DASWFH010000208.1:0-2599 GCA_036394355.1 Allostellaceae bacterium
GCGCATGCGGTGCTCGTTGACGCGGATGCCCTGGACGGCGTGACCGAAGGGCGAACGCAACAGGGTGCGCAGCGCGAGATAGGTGCCTGCCATCAGCACGAGCACGACGTAATAGAACTGGATGGGATCGGCGAGGCGGAACGGCGTGACGCCGAACAGGGCGGCGTCGGGCTTGACGTAGATATAGGCGCCGTCCGACCCGCCCAGCGCCTTGGCGCCGGTGACGTAGTAGAAGAACATCTGCGTGAAGGCGAGCGTCGCCATGATGAAATAGACGCCGGAGCTGCGCAGCACCAGCAGCCCGATCGCGAGCGCCGCCGCGGCGGCGGCGGCGAGCGCCGCCGGCAGCGACAGCCACAGGCTCGCCGCCGTGTATTGCGGCGACAGCAGCATCAGCGTGTAGGCGCCGACGCCGAAGAACGCGGCATGGCCGAGGCTGACCAGCCCGGTGCAGCCGACCAGCAGATTGAGGCTCATGGCGAAGATCGCCATGATCATGATCTTGCTGACGAGCTGCAGGTAGAAGCGCTCGGCCAGCGCGGGAAAGGCGAGCAGCGCCACCACGCCAGCGAGCAGCACGATACCGAGGACCAGCTTGCGCATCTAGGCGGCGCGCCCGAACAGGCCCGCCGGCCGCCACAGCAGCACCGCCGCCATCAGCATGTAGACGGTCATGCCGGCGATCTCTGGCGCCAGCACCTGGCCGAAGGTGTCGGCCAAGCCGATGAGCAGCGATCCCAAGAGCGCGCCCTTGACAGAGCCGATGCCGCCGATCACCACGACGACGAAGGAGATGATGAGGATCTGGTTGCCCATGCCGGGAAACACCGAGGCGACCGGCGCGGCGAGCATGCCGGCGAAGGCGGCGAGCGCCACACCCAGCGCGAACACCAGGCGATAGACGAGGCCGATATCGATGCCGAGCACCTGCACCATCTCGCGGTTAACCGCGCCGGCGCGGATGGTCATGCCGAGGCGCGTGCGCTGGATGAGAAGATAGAGCGCGCCAGCGATGAGGAGGCAGACGGCCGACATGAACAGGCGGTAGACCGGGTAGCTCAGCGTCGGCGTCAGCGGCAGCGAGAAATCGAGCAAGCGCGGCACCGCCACGCCGTGCACGTCGTCGCCAAACAGGATGCTGCGCAGCTCCTCGAAAACGAGGATGAGGCCATAGGTCAGCAGCACCTGATAGAGATGGTCGCGGCTGTAGAGGAAACGGAAGAGCAGGGCTTCGAGCGCGAGGCCGAGCAGCACGGTGAGCGGCACAGCGAGCAAGATGGCGAGCCACAGGCTGCCGGTGCGCTCGGCGAAGGCGAAGGCGAGATAGGCGCCCACCATGTAGAAGCTGCCATGGGCGAGGTTGATGATGCCCATGATGCCGAAGATGAGCGTCAGCCCGCTCGCCACCAGGAACAGCAGCAGCCCGTATTGTACGCCGTTCAGCACTTGGATCAAAAAGAAGATGACGCTGTCGGACATGCGCTTTCAGCTAGCAGCTTTCGGCCGGCGGCGGAAGCGGGTTGCATATGCATCGTGCGCCCTTCGAGACGCCGCCCTTCGACAAGCTCAGGTCGGCTCCTCAGGGTGAGGCGAGACCTAGTTTGGCCTCATCCTGAGGAGCGCCCGGAGGGCGCGTCTCGAAGGACGCACGACGCCGATGCAGCCGACCGTGGCTCACGCCATCTTGCAGCCGCGCGCGGGGTCGGCGAGCGCCTTGGCGGCGACGCTCACATACTTGTTCTCGAGCCCCTGAACCTTGCGCAGATACATGTCCTGCACCGGGTTGTGCGCCTTGGAGAGCGTGAACTTGCCGCGCGGGCTGTCGATCTCGGCCTTCTCCATGGCGGCCACCAGCGCCGGGCGCGCCTTGACGTCGCCCTTGACCGCGGCAAGTCCGGCGACGAGGAGCTGCCCCGTGTCGTAGCCCTGCACGGCATAGACGTCGGCGTCGCGCCCGCTCGCCTTGCGGAAGGCGGCGCGGAACGTCTTGTCCTTGGCGACATCGAGCCCGTCGGCATAGTGCAGCGTCGTCTCGAGCCCCTGCGCCGCGTCGCCCTGCGCCTCGAGCGTGCCGTCGGTGAGGAAGCCTGCGCCGACCAGCGGCACGCTCGATTTGAGCCCGGCCGCGGCGTAGTCCTTGACGAATTTCACGGCGCCGCCGCCGGCGAAGAAGACATAGACCAGCTCCGGCTTAATCGAAGCGATCTCGGTCAGGATCGGCTGGAACTCGACATTGGGGAAGGGCAGGAACAGCTCCTTCTCGATCTTGCCGCCGCCGGCGGTGAAGGCCTCCTTGAAGCCGTCGACCGATTCATGGCCGGCGGCGTAATCCCAGCTCACCGCCACCGCGCGCTTCTGGCCGCGCCCGGCGGCGACCTTGCCCATGGCGAAGCCCGGCTGCCAGTTCGAGAACGAGGTGCGGAAGATGTTGGCCGCGCAGGCGGCGCCGGTCGCCGCACCGGCGCCGGCATTGGGGATGAGCAGCATGGTGTCGTTGTCGGTCGCCACCTTCACCATGGCCATGGCGACGCCGGAATGGACGGTGCCGATGAGGAAATCGACCTTGTCGCGCGTCACCAGCTTGTTGGCGTTCTCCGCG
>DASWFH010000209.1:0-4898 GCA_036394355.1 Allostellaceae bacterium
TTCGACAACCCCTATGTCAGCCGCGAGCTCCATTTTCATTTCCACTATTTCTTCATGCGCAAATTCTGGTTCGTCTACCTGGCCAAGGCGGTGGTGCTCTTCCCCGGCGGCTTCGGCACGCTCGACGAGATGTTCGAGATCCTGACGCTGGTGCAGACCGGCAAGATGCGCAAGCGCATGCCGATCGTGCTGTTCGGCGCGAAATATTGGGACGAGGTCGTCAATTTCGACGCGCTCGTGCGCGCCGGCACCATCAGCCCCGAGGACCTCACGCTGTTCCACCGCACGGATTCGGTGGACGAGGCCTACGAACTGATCACGCGCGGCCTGCTCGAGAATGCGATCGGCAGCCCCGGCGCGGTGCTCTGACGGCGTTCACGCGCCTTTGCTGCAAAGCGGGGCTTTTTATGTCGACCGCGCAGCTCCGGCTTGTCGCGCCCGAACCCTGTGCTAACAATGAGGGTGCGGGGGGACTGCCGATGACATTCGATGAGCTCCGGACCGTGGTTGCCAATGGCGGCGGCCTCACGGTCGATGGCACCAAATACACCGCCGAGCAACTGCGCACCTTGGCCGCTTATGCGGCGACCAGCGGCGCGCAGCTCACCATTGCCGGTGGCAAATTGTCCTTCGACGACATGAGGGCGATCGCCACCCATGGCAATGGGCGCGTTGTCTTCGCCGGCAGCGTGTTCTAGCCATATCAGGGACCGATCGGCCGAGCGTGCGGCCTTCCCGCGGGGCCGTCATAGTAGTCGCGCCCATTATTAACACTTAATCAGGGCGTTCTCACACTAACGCAAGTTTAAATGGCCTTGAGGTAAATTGGCGGCTCCCGATCGTGGCTCTTGCAGGAGACCCGCAATTCCCAGTTGGGGCGAGACAGTTTTCCTGGTCGCGACGCGCATCAGGCGCGACGCACCGGCCATACTGGCCCCGGCGATGCAGGCGGCGCAGCGGATGGCGACGCGCTTGCTCGCTCGGGCGCGCGCGCTCCTGTCGTCGCCGACGCAGGCGGTGCGGATCGTCGCCATCACCGGTGGCTTCGCCGTGGCGCTCAGCGGCATGTTCCAATGGATGTCCTGGAACTCGCGCCAGACCGTGATCGCGGACACCTTTTCCTCGAGCTCCAACCTGGCGCTCTCGGTCGAGCAGTTCGTTGCGCGTACCATGGAGACGGTCGACCTGACGCTGCGCATCGTCACCGAGGAGACCAGCGGCGAGGCCGGCAGGAGCGGCCGCGACATCCAGCTGCTGCTGGCGGAGCGCGTCCGGCTGTCGCCGCAGATCACCGGATTGATGGTCATCGGCCCCGACGGCGCGGTGCGGTTCGGCGCCGGCCAGGTGCCGAAGCCGGGCGCCTCGCTGTCCGGCGCCAAATATTTCACCATGGCCCGCGGCAGCTCGGACATCCAGCTGGTCGCCACCGAGCCGGCGACGGCGCGCGCGGCCGGCAAGCACGTCATCGTCGCGGCGCGACGCTTCGTGCGGCCCACCGGCGCCTTCGGCGGCGTCGTGGCCGCCACGGTCAGTGCCGACTACGTGCAGCGCTTTCTCTCCACCCTGCATGTCGGCGACCACGGCGTCATCGCGCTGCAGACGACGGACGGCACGATGCTGGTGCGGCAGCCCTACCAGGAAACCAGCGTCGGCAAAAGCTTCGCGTCCACGCCGCTGTTCCGTGAATGGCTGCCCTGGGCATCCTCGGGCGTGTTCCGCGCCTATGACGAGGGCGACGGGCTGTGGCGGATCACCGGCTACCAGCGGGTGGACCGGCTGCCGCTCGTCGTGCAGGTCGCCTTGTCGGAGGCGGAGGCGCTGACGAATTGGCGGCGCACCACGCTCTGGCAGGCGAGCGTGGGCGTCGTGATCCTGATGCTGGCGGCCATGACAGCCTATGCGCTGCACCGCCAGCTTCAGGAGCGGATGCGCGCCCATGCGCAGCTCAGCGACACGGTGCGCGCGCTGGAACATGCGCGCCTTGCCGCCGAGGAGTCGAGCCGCGTCAAG
The DNA here is from genome assembly GCA_036394355.1 of Allostellaceae bacterium. Classification (GTDB taxonomy): domain Bacteria; phylum Pseudomonadota; class Alphaproteobacteria; order ATCC43930; family CGMCC-115725; genus DAHUYF01. The sequence goes on from DASWFH010000209.1 coordinate 2,011, forward strand.
AGCCAGTTCATGGCGAATATGAGCCATGAACTGCGCACGCCGCTCAATGCGGTGATCGGCTACAGCGAGATGCTCATCGAGGACGCCGAGGGCGACCGCCGCAAGGAGCAGAACCTCGTCGACCTGCGCCGCATCAACAACGCCGGGCAACATCTGCTCGGCCTCATCGCCGATGTGCTCGACATCTCCGAAATCGAGGTCGGCCACTTCGAACTGCACGAGGAGCCGGTCGACCTGGCGAAGCTCGTCGATGATTGCCATCGCGCCGCTTTGGAGCGCGCCAAGGCCGCGGGCCTCGACCTCAGGGCCGAGCCGGTGGCGGGCTTGCCGATGCTTTTGGCAGACGAGCGACGGTTGAAGCAGATCGTGCTCAACCTGCTCACCAACGCGGTGAAATTCACGCCTCCTGGCGGCCGTATCGTGCTCTCCGCCTCGTCGACGGCGGAGGGCGGCGTCGCTCTCTTTGTCGCCGACACCGGCATCGGCATGACGCCCGAGGAGATCCCGGTCGCCCTCGAGGCGTTCCGGCAGGTCGATGGCGGGCTCACGCGCCGCCAGGAGGGCACCGGGCTCGGCTTGCCGCTCGCGCGCACGCTGGCGGAGCTGCATGGCGGCACGCTCACCATCGCCAGCGCGCCCGGCGAGGGCACCGCCGTTACCGTCACCCTGCCGCGGGAGCGCGTGATCCGGCAGCCGATCGCCTCCGTCGATGCCGCATGAGGCCGTCGCGCCGCGCGTCAGCCCGCGACGGATTTAGCTAAAATTGCTGCCGCTGCCGCGCGCGGTTTTTCCGCCCGCTCTATACCGAACCTTTACCGAGCTGGTGCTAGCGTCAACGCGCGACCCTCCATGCCGGCCAGCATCGACGCGCTCCGGCCTTGCAAGGTGACGAGGACATGACAACTCGTTCTGGCGGCAATGACGGACAGGGACGGTCCGTCGTCATTCTCGACCCGGATGATGGATCGCCGCTGATCGTGATCGTGCCGCATCCGGCCGCGCCGGAGAAGTCGGACAAGGCGCTCCCGGCCGGCCGCGACATCGCTCCTCCCGCCGACAAGAAATAGCCGCCCGCGCCCGCGCCGGGCGGAGACTCACGGCACGCCCGGGCGCTGCTCTGCCTTCCACCGCCTTCTTTTTGACAGGTGCGGCGGCGTATCCCTTCGGGAACGACGGCGCCCGGTCGATGTTAGATACCGGGACGCGGCCCGCCGCGGGTGCGACCTCGTGTCTCTCGGGAGGGAGTTCCGATGAACAAGTTGCTCGTGCTTTGCGCCGCTCTGGCGCTGCTGTCGACACAAGCGCACGCGCGCTGCCGCGACGACATCCAGGACATGAAGCCGCGGATCGACCGGATCAAGAACTCCGAGCCGCAGCGCTATATGCTGGCCACGCGGTGGTGGGGGCGGGCGGTCGAGGCCGAGCCCGGTAGCGAATTGGAGTGCACCAACTTCATCGAGCGAGCGCGCAAGGCGCTGGCGATGCCGATGGAGGCCAACGACTGCAACGGCGCCAATGCCCATCTGATGCGCTGCGCCCAAGGTGGCAACGGCGCAGCCTATGGCGGGCCGGGCGCTGCCGGTGCCGGCGCCGGATTTGCCTTGGGTGGCGGCCCGCGTCCGGGCGGCCCCGGCACGTTTACGCCGCCCGGCTCGCCGGGATCACCGTCGCCGGAGTCCAAGTAGCGCCGATCGCGAAATTCATAGAGGGCAGCTGCTGCCTGGAGAGCGGCGGGCTCGCGTCAGCAATTGCGACCGAAGGAAACAAGGGGCCAGAGCGTTCCGCTCCAACCCCTTGTGTTATTGGCTCCCGGGGAGGGATTCGAACCCCCGGCCAAGCGGTTAACAGCCGCTTGCTCTACCACTGAGCTACCCGGGATCAGCAGGCTTTTGCCGCCCCGACGTTGCTGGCCGGATCGGCGGCGGCGTTATAGCAGACACCCACATCGCGCGCCACCCTCGCGGGCCATGCACATGGAGGCCGGAAGCGGAATCGAACCGCTGTACGAGGATTTGCAGTCCTCTGCATAGCCACTCTGCCATCCGGCCGATCGCGGCCCGAGATATAGGGCGGGCTCGCGCGAGGGGTCAAGGCGACGAGCCGTGCAGGAGCGCAGCGGCTTCCGGCGGAGATTGTATTCGCTCGAACCCGCCTATATAAATCGGCACACTTCCCGAGCCACTCAGCCCGAACCTCAATGATCGATTTCGGCGCCGCGCGCCTCACCATGGTCGACAGCCAGCTCCGTCCCAACAAGGTGACGGATCTGGCGGTGCTCGACGCCTTCCTCACCGTGCCGCGCGAGCGCTTCGTGCCGCCGGCGCTGCGCGCCGCCGCCTATGTCGATGACGACATCCCGATCGGCGACGGCCGCTTCCTCATGCAGCCGATGGTGCTGGCGCGGCTGATCCAGCTCGCCGCCATCGGCCCGGGCGACGCGGTGCTCGAGATCGGCGCCGGCACCGGCTACGGGACGGCGATCGCCGCCCGGCTGGCGCGCAGCGTCGTCGGCATCGAGTGCGACCACAAGCACGCCGCCCGCGCCGTGGCGCGGCTGGCCGAGCTGGGCGTCGGCAACGCGGCGGTGATCGAGGACGCTCTGGCGCAAGGCCATCCCGCGCGGGCGCCCTACCAGGTCGTGCTGTTCGAAGGCATGGTGGCGCACATCCCCGACGCGATCGCCGGCCAGGTCGCGGAGAACGGCCGGGTCGTCGCCGTGCTCGGCGATGGCAACGGCATGGGGCGCGCCGCGCTGATGACGCGCAGCAATGGCGTGCTGTCGCGGCGCCCCGTCTTCGACGCGGCGGTGCCGGCACTGCCGGGCTTCGAGCGCGCGCCGAGTTTCGTCTTTTGAGCCGAAGGAGCCGAGTGATGCGCCGTTCCTTGCT
>DASWFH010000210.1:0-2511 GCA_036394355.1 Allostellaceae bacterium
AGGATCGAGCACCAAGGCACGCGCGCCTGGTAGATGGCGGCGAGCGCGCGGGCGCCGTGGCGGATGGTGCCGGCCTTCTCGGCCTCGAGCCCGATGACGAAGCCGGGGATGTCGACCAGATGCACCACCGGCAGGTGGAAGGTGTTGGCGAGGTCGACGAAGCGGGTGATCTTCTGCGACGCCTGCGCCGTCCAGCCGCCGCCATAGATGTAGGGGTCGCTGGCGAGCACGGCGACCGCCCAGCCGTCGAGCCGCGCCAGGCCGGTGATCGCCGATCCCCCGAACTTGCGGCCGATCTCGAAGAAGCTGTCGCGGTCGACCACGGCGCGCACGATCTTGCGCATGTCGTAGACCTTGCGTCGGTCGCGCGGCACCGCCTCGATCAGCCATTCCTCGCGCCGGGCGGGATCGTCGGTCGCGGCCCCCCGCGCCGGCAGCGCATAGACCGAGGAGGGCACGTAGGAGAGAAAGCGGCGCGCGCGCTGGAACGCCTCGGCCTCGCTTGCCACGACGTCGTCGACCGCGCCGGCGCGGGCGTGGATGTCACTGCCGCCGAGCTCCTCCTTGGTGAGGTTCTGGCCGAGGCGCGCCACCACCGGCGGGCCGGCGATGAACATCTGCGAGGTGCCCTCGACCATCACCGCGTAATGGCTGGTGACGAGCCGCGCCGCGCCGAGGCCGGCGACCGAGCCCAGGCCCAGCGCCACCACCGGCACGGTGCCCATATTGGCGACGACGAGGTCCCAGGCCGGATTGGCCGGGACATAGGTGCGCCCTTCGGTCTCGAGCGTCCGGACCGAGCCGCCGCCGCCGGTGCCGTCGACCAGGCGGATGAGCGGCAGGCGCAGCTCGCCCGCCATCTGCTCGGCCATGATCTGCTTGCCGCGGATCGCGGCGTCGGCGGCGCCGCCGCGCACGGTGAAATCGTCGCCGCCGACCACCACCGGGCGGCCGTCGATGCGGCCGCGGCCGAAGACGAAATTGGCCGGCATGAAATCGTCGAGCGCGCCGGCATTGTCGTAGCGCGCCTTGCCGGCGATGGCGCCGATCTCGTGGAAGCTGCCGCGATCGAGCAGCTGATCGATGCGCTCGCGCACGGTGAGCTTGCCGCCCTCGCGCTGGCGCTTGACCTTGTCGGCGCCGCCCATCTGCCGCGCCAGCGCCTCGCGGCGACGCAGCTCGTCGATTTCGGCTTCCCAGCTCATGCGCGCGTCTCTCGGGCGTTAACCGTGGCGGCAATGGTAGCAGGTCGGGCGCGGCGAGGAACCCACCTGCCATCGGGCATGCCCCATCGAGCGGATGGACGCGCGACGCGGCGCCGTTTATAAAAAGGATGCTTGCGGTATGGTCGATGCGGGGCGATGTAGGATCGCTTCGCGCCCGGATCGGCGCCGCAAGGAAATTACGTGGCATTTTACCAATGCTTCCAACAATTGTGATGGCCCGATGAACCCCGCTTCTCACCTCGGCCGTGCCGCAGCGGCGGCTGTTCTCCTGTCGCTCATCGGCTGCAACGCGACGCTGCCGACCGCCGGCGATACCGACCTGGCGCTCTACCGCCGGGTGATGGACCGCGTCCATTCGAGCTATGTCGAGCCGGTCAATGACGACCGTATGATGAAGGACAGCCTCAAGGGCATGCTCACCGGGCTCGACCCGCATTCCGACTATATGGACGAGGACGAGTACCGCGAGATGCTTGCCGACAGCCATGGCGAGTTCGCGGGCATCGGCACCGAGCTCACCCGCGACGAGAGCCACCCCAAGATCATCTCGCCGATCGACGACACGCCCGCGGCGCGCGCCGGCCTCAAGCCGGGCGACGTCATCCTGCGCATCGACGGCCATCCGACCGAGGGCATGAGCCTCAAGGACGCCGTCGACCAGCTGCGCGGACCGGCCGGCACCAAGGTGCGCGTGCTGATCCTGCGCCTGGGCCAGCGCCCCTTCGAGGTGTCGCTGACCCGCGCCGTGATCCGCGTCGCCTCGGTCAAGGCGCATCTCGAGCCCGGGCGCGTCGGCTATGTCCGCGTCACCACCTTCGCCGAGAAGACGCAGAGCGAGTTCGTCGCCGCGCTCGACCAGCTGAAACGCGAGGCGGGCGGCCGCCTCGACGGCATCGTCCTCGACCTGCGCAACGACCCGGGCGGGCTGCTCGACACCGCCGTGCGCGTCGCCGGCGATTTCCTCGATAGCGGCGTCATCGTCTCGACGCATGGTCGCAATCCCGGCGAGGACGAGACCTACACCGCCCAGGCCGAGGGCGACCGCCTGCGCGGCGTGCCGGTGATCGTGCTGGTCAACGGCGCCTCGGCCTCGGCCTCCGAAATCGTCGCCGGCGCGCTGCAGGACCGCCACCGCGCCACCATCCTGGGCACGCGCAGCTTCGGCAAGGGCTCGGTGCAGACCATCATCCCGCTCGACGGGCATGGCGCGCTGCGGCTGACCACGGCGCGCTACTACACGCCGGCGGGCCGCTCGATCCAGGGCGAGGGCATCACGCCCGACGTC
>DASWFH010000211.1:0-2185 GCA_036394355.1 Allostellaceae bacterium
CGCGCCACCATGGCGTCGTTGATCGGGATCAGGCCGAAGACGACGAACATCATCGCGATCGCCAGCGCCAGCATCGCCCAGTCGCTGAACATGCCGGCGAGCAGCAGCAATGGCACCTGCAGCAGCGCCAGCGGCAGGAACACGCCGCGCAGCGAGTAGCGGTCGATGAGCTGCCCGACCAGAAGCTGCGCCATCGCGGCAATCGTGTAGACCACCGCTACGAGCGTGCCGATGCCCGAGGTGGTGTGGACGAGGGCGGCGAGGCGCTGATCGAAGATCTTGGGCATGGCGTTGGTGGCCGCGGCGAAGATCACGCCGCTGCACAGCGTCGCCAGCGTCAGCAACGCGAAGACGCGTCGCGCCAGCGCGTCAGGGACATGCCGCGCCGTGCCGGCCGCCGCCTTCGCGGCGGGCGCGGCGCCGTTCGGCACCAGCACTGCGAAGGCGATCCCGGCGGCGAGCGTGAAAATCCCGGGCGCGATGAAGGCGGCGCGCCAGCTCAGGTGATCGGAGAACCATCCGGCGATGAAGGCGGCGAAAGCGAGGCCGAGATTGCCCCACACGCCGTTCCAGCCGAGCGCGCGCCCCACCCGCGCCTGGTCCTTCACCAGCATGGCGATGCCGACGGGGTGGTAGATCGAGGCGAAGACGCCGATGAGGGTGAGGGCGACGACGATCTGCCATCGGCTGGTCACCAGCCCGGCAAGCACCAGCGCGGCGCCCAGGCCGAGGAAAAACACCAGCATCATGTTGCGCCGGCCCCAGCGGTCGCCGAGCCAACCCGCCGGCAGCGACCCGCCGCCGAAGGCGATGAACCCGCCGATCGACAGCGGCAGCATGTCCTGATAGGCGAGGCCGAACTGGCTGGTCATGACCAGCACCGCCGTCGCGTAGATCAGCATGGCCAGATGGTCGAGGAAATGGCCGAGATTGAGGAAGGCGACGGTCAGGCGGGACTGGTCCATGCGCATATCTCCGGCGGGCTCGCCTCTCCCATTAGCATAGCCGAGCCGGCGCGCTAGTCTGCCATGTTCCGCTCCGCCGCGCCCTCGGCCGCGCGCCGACGCGCTACTTCATGGAAGGCCGAAGATTTGGCAGTATATGTGGCGGGGATGCGGCATCGCGTCGCCTCGCCTTAAAGGCGCCATAGTGGAAGGCGAGTATCCGCCGGCCTTATTCGCGGGAAAGGGCATTGCAGCCGTGGTCAGTTCCATTGCGCTCGTTGACGACGACAAGAATATCCTGACTTCGGTGGCGATGGCGCTCGAGGCCGAGGGGTTCCAGGTGCGCACCTACTCCGACGGCGCCGAGGCGCTGCGCGGCCTGGCGGCGCAACCGGTCGATCTCGCCATCCTCGACATCAAGATGCCGCGCATGGACGGGATGGAGCTCCTCGGCCATCTGCGCAAGCAGGGCGCGATGCCGGTCATCTTCCTGACCTCGAAGGACGACGAGGTGGACGAGGTGCTCGGCTTGCGCATGGGCGCCGACGACTACATCAAGAAGCCATTCTCGCAGCGCCTCCTGGTCGAGCGCATCCGCGCCTTGCTGCGCCGCGGCGAGCTGGCGCGCGGCAGCGGCGAGAGCGAGCCGGTGGTGCAGCGCGGCGAGCTCGTGCTCGACCCGGCGCGGCACCAATGCAGCTGGCGTGGCGTCAATGTCGACCTCACCGTCACCGAGTTCCTCATCCTCAAGTCGCTGGCGCTGCGCCCCGGCCACGTCAAGAGCCGCGACCAGCTCATGGATGGCGCCTATGGCGAGCACATCTATGTCGACGATCGCACCATCGACAGCCACATCAAGCGGCTGCGCAAGAAGTTCAAGGCAGTAGACTCGGGATTCGCGCATATCGAAACCCTCTATGGTGTCGGATATCGCTACCGCGACCGCTGAGCCTCGCCCGGCCGCGGCCGCGCCGGCCGAAGGGCAAGCGGCAGCGTCACCGGCCGCCGCGGCGCGGCCGCGCCATCGGCCACGCATCTCGCCGCTCACCCGCCGCATCCTCGCGGTGAATGTGCTGGCGCTAGGGCTGCTCGGCCTGGGCCTGCTCTATCTCGGCGAATATCAGCTGAGCCTGGTCGCGGCGCAGCTCGATGCGCTGCGCACGCAAGGGCAGATCTTCGCCGCCGCGCTCGGCGAGGGCGCGGTCATCGATTCGCTGGGCGAGGGCGAGACCCTGATTCCC
>DASWFH010000212.1:0-4883 GCA_036394355.1 Allostellaceae bacterium
CTCATCATCTCCGATGCGCGGATACCGGGCGAAACCGGCCTCCAGCTCGCGGCCAAGGCGCGCCAGCTCGGCATCGCCTTCATCCTCATGAGCGGCGATCCCGAATGGGCGGCAGAGCACGGCATCCCGCCCGACCAGTACCTGGCCAAACCGTTCGAGCTGCGCCATCTAGTCGAACTCGTCCATGCCTCGCTCGCCGGTGACGTCCGCCTCGACGGGGTCTAGTGCCTTCGAACGACACGCTTGCCCGCCGCACCACTTCCGGCTTAGATTTGTTGCGGTGCAGCATTCTTTGGGCAGGCTTCCTTATGGCAGCAGCCAAGCGCGTCGTCTATGTCGGCCCAGAGGTCGTGTTTCATGGTCTGGAAGGACGCCTGGTCGAGGCGGAGGATCGCGCGACGCACCGGCTCCGCCTGCATTTTCAGCCGGAATCCGACGGCATCATGGCGCTCCCTTGCGAAGCCGATCACGTCCGCGCGGTCGAGCATTCGGCGTGATTGCAGGGCGATTTCGCCCCACGCCCTTGTTGCTTATTGCGGCGGGAGGAGCCTGAGTGCCGCTGCGCTGTGCATTGATTGAGCAGCTTGTCTAATCTCTAGGCAGAAATTCGTATAGCATCCTGCGGCGCACGGCACCGGCCGATCGCCCGTGGCAAGCGGCCGTGCCATTGCCTCGGCGGTTCCTGTGTCGTACGGTCCTGCCGCCGAACGTGGCGGCGATCCCGGCTGCGAGCCTTGCGGCGAGCGCCTTTCCGGTTTGATCCTGCGCCGATCCTTGCCGCGTGCCCGTCGCCCTGACCCGAGGTCGCCATGACCGCGCGCCGTCCCTGGTACTCCATACTCTACGTGCAGGTGCTGATCGCCATCGCCATCGGCATCGTGCTCGGGCATTTCTTCCCCAAGACGGGCGTGGCGATGAAGCCGCTGGGCGACGGCTTCATCCAGCTCATCAAGATGATGATCGCGCCGGTGATCTTCTGCACCGTGGTGCACGGCATCGCCTCGATGAGCGATCTCACCAAGGTCGGCCGCGTCGGCCTCAAGACGCTGCTCTATTTCGAAGTCGTGTCGACCGTGGCGCTGCTGATCGGCCTCCTCGTCGGCGAGATCGTCCAGCCCGGCGCCGGCTTCAACATCGACCCCACCTCGCTCGACCCCAAGGCGGTGGCGGGCTACGTCTCGCGCGCCAAGGAGGAAGGGATCATCGCCCACCTCATGGCGATCATCCCCAACAGCTTCTTCGGCGCGCTCGCCAATGGCGATCTGCTGCAGGTGCTGCTGGTCTCGATCCTTACCGGCTTCGCCATCTCGCGGCTGGGAGAGCTCGGCAAGCGCATCGCTGGGTTCATCGACGCCGCCGCCAAGGTGTTCTTCCGCATCATCGGCTTCATCGTGCGCGTGGCGCCGCTTGGCGCCTTCGGCGCCATGGCCTTCACCATCGGCGCCTATGGCGTGGGCGCGCTGTGGAACCTGGCCGCGTTGATCCTGACGTTCTACGCGACGAGCGCGCTCTTCGTGCTGGTGGTGCTGGGCGCGATCGCGCGCTTCAGCGGCTTCTCCATCCTGCGCTTCATCGCCTACATCAAGGACGAGCTCTTGATCGTGCTCGGCACCAGCTCGTCGGAGACGGTGCTGCCGCACATGATCCAGAAGATGGAGCGGCTGGGCGCCTCGCGCGCCGTGGTCGGTCTGGTGATCCCGACCGGCTACAGCTTCAACCTCGACGGCACCAACATCTACATGACCCTGGCGACGCTGTTCCTGGCGCAGGCGACCAACACGCCGCTGACCATCGGCCAGGAGCTAACGATCCTCGCCATCGCCATGCTGACCTCGAAGGGCGCGTCGGGCGTCACCGGCGCCGGCTTCGTCACCCTGGCGGCGACGCTCACCATCATCCCGGACATCCCGATCCAGTCGCTCGCCATCCTGGTCGGCATCGACAAGTTCATGAGCGAATGCCGCGCGCTCACCAACCTCATCGGCAACGGCGTGGCGACGGTGGTGATAAGCCTTTGGGAAGGCGAACTCGACCGCCGCAAGCTGCACGACGCGCTCGCCCATCCCGTGGCCTATGGCGAGCAGCTCGAGAGCGAGCCGCTCCAGCCCTAGCCGGAAGCGCGCGACGACACGCTCGCGCACCTCAGCATGGCGAGTGTCCTGCTTCGGAAGCTCTCCAACTCGGCCTCGTCGACGTCGAAGCGCTCTTCGCAGGTAAAGCGGTCGCGCAGGAAGGCGCCCGACTCATGCTCGGTCATCTTGCGGCCGAGGTCTCGCCGCGTGATGAACCAGGACCGCGACATCAGCAGGCGCTGGTCCTTGGCGCGAAACCGGACGTGGTCGCCTTCGATCTCGACGAACCAGCGATGATGGTAGAAGCCGACCTCGGGTATGCGCCCGAGCAGGCTCTTCAGCCCGAAGAATCTCGCCTTGGAAAAGATGAGCGCGCGACGGGGTCTCGATGTTGCCCGCGCGCGACACCCGGCAAAGCTCGGCGCAGACGGCGATCGGATCGCGCACGTCTTCGAGGAGGTGCGAGCAGAAGCTGAACGCGAAGAACTTGTCGGGAAACGGCCACGGCGTCTTGCACGCGTCGTGGCGGAACCAGGTGCTCGAATCGTAGCGCGGCGGCTGCTCCGGATCGAGCGCCTCGCGGGTGTTGCGCGTCTCGTAGGGCTGCAGGTCGAGGACGTGCGTCGCCGCGTGAAATGGGCGGTGCCCGCCGCCGACATCAAGCACGGTCTCCGCTTGCAGCGCGAGCTCGCGGAGGCGCGGAAGATTGCAGCGGCGGGTTCCTGTCTTATTGGCGTGCGTCAACTTCCGGGCGCCGGAAGGAACACCTGGCGTTACATCAGCCCGAGCTCGAGCTTGGCTTCCTCGCTCATGCGGTCCTTGGTCCAGGGCGGCGTCCACACCAGCTTGACGCGCGCGTCGTGCACGCCCGGGACGGCGGCGACCGCCTGCTGCACCTGTCCCGGCAACGCGCCCGCAACCGGGCAGGCGGGGGTCGTCAAGGTCATCTCGACATAGACCGTGCCGTCCTGGTTGACGAGGAGCTCATAGATGAGGCCGAGATCGACGAGGTTCACGGGGATCTCGGGATCGCGCACCGTCCTCAGCGCCTCGATCACTTTTTCCTGGAGCGCCGGGTCGCCGGCATCGGGCTGCGGACGCTCGACTTCTTCCTCGTAAGGCGAGGGCTCGCGGCCGAAATCGAAGAAGTCCTGGTCCTCCGGAAGCGGCACGTGCGGCTACTCCGTCTTCACCGTGGCGCCGGTCGCGCCATTCTTGAGCGCCGCCTCGAAGGCGTGCCACGCCAGCGTCGCGCATTTGACCCGCGCCGGATAGGATTTGACTCCGGCCAACGGCTCGAGCCGCTCCATGTCGTCCTCGAGCGCCGCCGGGGTCACCGGCGTCTCGCCGCCGGTGACCTTGCCGTGAAAGCCCTTGAAGAGCGCCTCGGCCTCGGCGAGCGTCTTGCCCTTGAGGATCTCAGTCATGAGCGAAGCGGAGGCCTGTGAAATGGCGCAGCCGCGGCCCTCGAAGCTCACATCCTTGATGCGCTCGCCCGCCATCGTCACGTAGACCGTCACCTTGTCGCCGCAGAGCGGGTTATGACCGCGCGCGAAATGGCTGGGCTGCGGCTGCGCGCGGAAATTACGCGGCCGCTGGCCGTGGTCGAGGATGATATCCTGGTAGAGATCGCGCAGATCCATGGTCACTTCGTCACCTTGAACATTGTCTGCGCCGCCTTGACCGCGTCCGCCAGCGCGTCGATATCGCTCTCGTCGTTGTAGATGCCGAGCGAGGCGCGCGCCGTCGCGGCGAGACCGAGCTTGTCGAGGAAGGGCTGCGCGCAGTGATGCCCGGCCCTGATTGCTACATTGTGCTGGTCGAGCACGGTGGCAAGGTCGTGCGGGTGGATGCCGTCGACATGGACAGAGAGGATGGCAAGGCGCCGCTGCCCCGCGCCGACGAGATGGACGCCAGGCATGGCGGAGAGCCGATCGACGCCGTAGCCGGTGAGCGCCTCCTCATGCTCGAGGATGGCATCGCGGCCGAGGCCCTCGAGGTAATCGAGGGCCAGCCCCAGGCCGATGGCGCCGGAGATGTCTGGCGTGCCCGCCTCGAACCGGTGCGGCGGCTCCTGGAAGGTGGTCTTCGCGAAGGTGACCTCGAGGATCATGTCGCCGCCGCCCTGCCAGGGCGGCATGGCGTCGAGCAACGCCTTCCTGCCGTAGAGCACGCCGATCCCGGTCGGCCCATAAGTCTTGTGGCCGGAGAAGACATAGAAATCGCAATCGAGCGCCTGCATGTCGACGGGGAGCCGCGGCACCGCCTGGCAGCCGTCGAGCAGCACCTTAGCCCCCTTGCTATGGGCGAGCCGCACGATGCTCTCGACCGGCAGCACAGCGCCGGTGACATTGGCGACATGCGTCACCGCGACGAGTTTGGTGCGCGCGCTCAGCAGCTCCTCGAACTTCGCCATGTCGAGCCCGTTGGTGGCGTCGACCGGCGCCACCACGAGCTTGATGCCGATGCGGTCGCGCAGCAGTTGCCACGGCACGATGTTGGCGTGGTGCTCCATCTCCGTAATGAGCACCTCGTCGCCCGACTTGAGGAAGGTCTGCCCCCAACTATAGGCGACGAGGTTGATGGCCTCGGTGGCGTTCCTCACGAAGACGATCTCGCGCGCATCGGCGGCGTTGAGGAAGCGCTGCACCTTCTCGCGTGCCTCCTCGTAAAGCTCGGTCGAGCGCGCCGAAAGCCGGTAGACGCCGCGATGCACATTGGCGTAATCGCGGCGGTAGAACTCGGCGACGCCATCGATCACCACCGCCGGCTTCTGCGCGGACGCGCCGCTGTCGAGGAAGACGAGGCCGG
>DASWFH010000213.1:0-1981 GCA_036394355.1 Allostellaceae bacterium
ATGGCAAGATCCACGCGGTCGGCGGCATCGGCTGGCGCGGCCGCAACACCCCAGCGCACGAGGTCTACGATCCTGCCGCCAACCGTTGGACGGCGCTAGCCTATGTCCCGACGGCGCGCGACCACTTGGCGGCCGCCGCGATGGACGGACGTGTCTACGCCGTGGGCGGCCGCATCGACGGCAACTATTCGCGCAATTTGACGTCGAACGAGGCATATGATCCCGCAACCGGTCGCTGGGAGCAGCGCGCGCCGTTGCCCACGGCGCGCAGCGGTATCGCGGCGGCGGTGCTCGAGGGGAGGATGTTCGTGTTCGGCGGCGAGGCACCCGCCGGCACCTTCAACCAAGCGGAAGCCTACGATGCCAGGAGCAACGGCTGGAGCAGCCATGCGCGCATGCCGACGGCGCGACACGGTCTCGGCGCAGCGGCGGTCGCGGGCAGGATTTACGTCATCTCGGGCGGGCCGACGCCCGGCGCTTCGGCGTCGACAGCTAATGAGATTTTCGTGCCGTGAGGCATCTGAACCGCAGATCGCCGCCTGACCATACTGCAAACTGTTTTCGACAGTGAATTGCTGGCCGAGTCGCTCTGACAGACTCTGGGCATGTCGGCCGTGCCCTCCAGCAGGGAACGCACTTTTGCCGTCAGGCTCACCGGACGTGAAGAATATTCGCTGGCGGGGTCGGTAGCTTGTCGAGTCTTCCCTGGGCGGCCGCGATCACTCCTTCCGCTACGTTTTCCCAGCTGTAGCGGCGTGCCGCCTCCTTCGCCAGCGCCAAACTAGCGCGCTTACGGTTGGCGTCGTCGAGCGTGAGCCACGTAACCAGCTTGGCGGCGATCTCTTCCACGGCTCCAGGGCCGATTTCGAACGAGAGGAGCGGCCGCAGCTCCTCGGGCAGCGCGGGCGCCAGCGTAGCAGTGACCTCGGCCATTCCCGAGTGCCGCGCGCAGAGCGGCAAATCGCCCTGATGCTCGGTGTGGCAGATGTCAGGATGACATCGGGTGTGAGCGCTACGATTTCCGTCGCGTATCTGCGATAGCGATCAGCCTCACCCGCCGCCCATCGCACGTCGACGTTGACGTTGCGGCCGACGGCCCAGCCCGCCTCCTGCAGACCTTGCAGAAACGCGGCGACGCGGCTTTGCCCGTCCGGATCGTCCGCGGCCAGGTGCATGAGCACGCCGATGCGCCTAACGCGCTCGGCTTGCTGCGCCCGCGCCGCGAGCGGCCAACCGACCGCCGCGCCGCCGAGCAACGTGATGAACTTGCGTCGTTTCATTCGATTACCTCGTCGGCGCGGGCGAGCAGCGTCGGCGGCACTTCGAGGCCGAGCGCCTTGGCGGTCTTGAGATTGATGACGAGCTCGAATTTGGTGGACCGCATGACCGGCAGGTCGGCCGGCTTCTCGCCCTTGAGAATTCGCCCAGCGTACACGCCGGCTTGGCGATAAGCCTCCGTTACGCTGGCTCCATAGCTCATCAGGCCGCCGGCCACGACCGCCTCGCGGGTAAAGTACATCGCCGGCAGCTCATGGCGAGCCGCCAACGCGGCGATCCGTTCGCGGCGCGAGTTCAAGAACGCGCCAGCCGCGACCAGCAGCGCGCCGGCCTGGCGTTGCACGATCGTGACAAAGGCGCTCTCGATGTCGGCGTCGCTCCTGGCATCAAGAATAATGAGTTGCTGCCTGATCGTTTGCGCCGCGGTCTGCACCTGCATTCGCTCCGCCGCGCTCGTCGGAATATCCGGGTCAGCAAGCATGGCAATCGTCGTTGCCTTGGGCACAAGCTGGTGCAGGAGCTCCAGCCGCTTCGACCCCAGCTCCCCGGAGAAAAAGCTTACGCCCGTGACGTTAGCGCCGGGCCGGTTGAGACTGGCGACGAGGCCGTTTCTCACCGCGTCGCCGCCGGTCGCGAAGACGATCGGTACCGTCATCGTCGCATGCCTGGCTACGATCGTCGAAATAATGTCGCCGACGATCAC
>DASWFH010000214.1:0-2744 GCA_036394355.1 Allostellaceae bacterium
TGAGATCGCGCTGCGCCGGCAACGCAGGCTCGCATGATGGGCGCCGCCGGCAGCCACGCGCGCGAAGTCGCGCTGTCGCGGCGGACCAACCTCGCGCTGACGGTCGTGCTGCTGGCGCTCGCGGTCGCGGCGCCCTTCGTCTTCTACCCGGTGTTTCTGATGAAGGCGCTGTGCTTCGCGCTCTTCGCCTGCGCCTTCAACCTGCTGATCGGCTATGTCGGGCTCCTGTCGTTCGGCCACGCCGCCTTTTTCGGCACCGCCGCCTACATCACCGCGCATGTGGTGAAGGTGTGGGGGCTGGAGCCGCTGACCGGCATCCTGTTGGGCACGGCGGCGGCGGCGGCGCTCGGCAGCGCCTTCGGCTGGCTCGCCATCCGCCGGCAGGGCATCTATTTCGCCATGGTGACGCTGGCGCTGGCGCAGATGGTGTATTTCGTCGCGCTCCAGGCCAAGTTCACCGGCGGCGAGGACGGCATCCAGGCGGTGCCGCGCGGATATCTCCTCGGCATCATCGATCTCGGCCAGCCGCTGACCATGTACTATTTCGTGCTGGCGATGTTCCTCGCCGGCTTCGCCGTCATCTACCGCACCATCCATTCGCCCTTCGGCCAGGTGCTGACGGCGATCCGCGAGAACGAGCCGCGGACGATCTCGCTCGGCTACAAGACCGATCGCTACAAGCTGCTCGCCTTCATCCTCTCGGCGACCTTGGCCGGGCTCGCCGGCTCGACCAAGTCGCTGGTGTTCCAGCTCGCGTCGCTCACCGACGTGCAGTGGCAGATGTCGGGCGAGGTGGTGCTGATGACCCTCCTGGGCGGGCTCGGCACCGTGCTGGGTCCGGTGGTCGGCGCCTTCATCTCCATCACCATGGAGAACTACCTGGCGCAGTTCGGCTCCTGGGTCACCGTCATCCAGGGCCTCATCTTCGTCGTCTGCGTGCTGACCTTCCGCCGCGGCGTCGTCGGCGAGATCATCGAGCTGGCGCGCCGCCGGCGCGTCGCCGCCGCCAAGCCACCGCCCGGCGAGCCCGTCGCCCGCGCCGCCGCCGGCGAGTAGCGCTCTCCTCGTTCCGCAAAGCGGCGCCGATCACCCGCCCGGCCGGACCGGGCCGCTGCCGGCGCCGGTGCGGCGGATGGCGTCGGCGATCTCGTCGAGGTCCGCATCGGTCAGCGTCAGGTTCGCCGCGGCGATCCAGCCATCGACCTGCGCCGGGTCGCGCGCGCCGACGATGGCGCCGGTGACGCCGGGCCAGGCCAGCGTCCACGCGACCGCGACCGCGGCGACGGTGGTGCCGCGGCGCTGCGCCACCGGCTTCAGCGCCTCGACGAGCGCGAGGTTGCGGCGCAGGCCCTCGCCGGTGAAATCGGGCGAGTGCGAGCGCCAGTCGTCCGGCGGCAGCGAAGCGGCGCGCTCGGCGGTGAACTTGCCGGTGAGCAGCCCGGACGCCATCGGGCTGTAGACGATGACGCCGGTCTTGTGCTGCGCGCACCACGGGATCTCCGCCGCGGCCGCGTCGCGATGGATCAGCGACAAGGGCGGCTGCAGGCTGTCGACATGGCCGATGCGCTCCGCCTGTTCGAGCTGCTCGACAGTGTGGTTGGAGAGCCCGGCGGCGCGCGTCTTGCCCTCGGCTTTGAGCTCGAGCAGCGTCGCCCAGTATTCCTCGATCGGCGTCCCGTCCTCGGGCGGCCAGTGCATCTGATAGAGGTCGACGTGGTCGAGATCGAGGCGGCGCAGCGAGGCCACGATCTCGCCGCGGATACTCGCGGACTTGCCGACGCGGCGCGGCGGCAGGTTGCGGTTGCGCTCGTCCCAGACCATGCCGCATTTGGTGAAGATGTAGGGGCGCCGGTGCAGCGGCACGTCGCTCAGCGCGCGCGCCACGACTTCTTCCGAATGGCCGAGGCCGTAGACCGCGGCGGTGTCGATCCAGTTGACGCCGCACTCGACGGCGTGGCGGATCGCGGCGATCGAGTCGCGGTCGTCCTGGCTGCCCCAGGCGAAGGTCCAGCCCGCGCCGCCGATCGCCCACGCGCCGAAGCCGACGCGGGTGATGCTCATGTCGCCGGTGCCGAGCGGCCGGGTCGGCAGGGCTCGGCTCGGGGTTTCCGTCTGCGTCGTGCGGCTCATGGGATCTCCTGATTGCGCTGATGAAATGGGACGATTGTCGTAAGGCTCCTCCCTCCTATGACGGGACGCCGAAGACCACGACCTTCGCGGTCGCCTTGACGACGGGCCACAGCGGCGAGTTCATGCCGGCGGCGACGGCGACCTTGCCGTTCCACTCGACGGCGCCGCTTTGCGGATCGAGCGCGACCACCTGGCCATTGAGGTCGGCGATGAAGACGAGGCCGCCCGCGGCGGTCAGCACGCCCGCCAGCAGCGGCGTCTTCATGGGGCACTACGCCCCTGGAACGGTCCTTCGCCTCGGCCATTCCAAATTCGAGGAATCCGGCAATTGCCCGCGGCGAACCGATCCCCGCGCGACCGTCTGCGCCCTCATGCCCACCACGCCGAGGCGGCCGACTGGAAAAAGAACGGGCGAGGAGCGTCGCTCCTCGCCCGGGCGCCGCCGACGGCAGCTGTGCTCAGTCGAAATCGGGCAGCAGCGGCGTCCCTTCCTGCCGCACGCCGTCGAGCTCGTTGGGGTCGAGGCCGAGCACCTTGAGGATGGTCGGCGCGACCTGCGTCGAGGCCACCGCGGCGTTGATCGACGCCTGGCGCAGATCGGGATGCGACACGAT
>DASWFH010000215.1:0-3121 GCA_036394355.1 Allostellaceae bacterium
AAGCCGGTGACGCCGAGCTTGCGCGTGTTGGCCTGCTTCTGCTTGTGCGCCCAGGCGACGGTGGCGTCGAGATCGGACGCGACCTGCTCGTCCGGCACCTTGGAGACGACCGTCTTCATGATCTCCTGCACGTCGCTCAGCTTCGACACGTCGCCCTGGCGCGCATAGAGCGCCGGCGCCACCGCGAAATAGCCGGTCTTGGCGAGGCGGCGGCAGATGTCCTTGATGTGCTCGTGCACGCCGAAGATCTCTTGGATGACCACCACCGTGGTGAAAGGGCCGCCCTTGGCCGGCATCGCGCGATAGGCGGGGATCTCCCCGTCCTTCACCGGGATCTTCACTTCGCCGGCGGCGAGGCCGTGGCTGTCGGTGGTGATCGTCTGCGCCGACACCGGCTGCACGGCAAGCGCGAAGCCGGCGGCGAGGCCGGTCACGACGAAGCCGCGGCGCGAGAAATCGGTCGGCGGCGTGAGGCTCTTCACCTGCGACTCGAACACATCCATGGCGACGCCCTCCCCTCCGTGGTTGTCGCCGGCAGCATAGCCGCAATGCCCGCCCCTCGGCGAGACGGCGCGCCGCGACGCCGCGATAACCATTTTGTGATCGTTCAGTAGTCGAGCTTCCAATCGACGCCGACGCCGGCGCCGCTGATCTGGCCGGCGGTAGTGTCGATGGAGATGTGCCGCGACACGTCGATCTGCACTTCGACGCCGCTCGACCCCGTGGTGATGCCTTGGGTGACGCCGACATAGACCCCGGTGGCGACGTATTTGCCGGCGCTCACCGCCGCCGCGCTGGCGGTGGGGCTTGTGCCGGCGCCGACCGGCAGCGGCGAGGTGCCGACGCCGGCGCTGGGCAGGGTGCCGGGAATGCCCGGCTGCGCCGCCAGCGACGGCGCGCCCAGATTGGAGAGCGCGCTGTTGTTGCCGGCGGAGCCGAAGCTGAGCCGGTCGAGACCGAGCCCCTGGCGGATGCGGTCGAGCACGCCGGGGCCGCCGCCCCCGGCTAGCGCCGCGGCGGCCTGCGCGATCTCGAGCCCCTGTGCCGCGCCGATCTGGCTGATGCTCGTGCCGAACAACACGCGCGACAGGATCTCGTCCTGCGGCAGCTCGGGCTGCGAGGAGAGCGCGATCTTAGGCTGCGTCGCGATGCCGGTGATCTGCACGATCGCCACCACATCAGTCGACGTCACGCGCGCCTCGATGTCGATGGCGGGATCGATGTGCGGGCCGCCGAGGAAGGTGATGGCGCCGCGCGTCAACGACGCGCTCTTGCCGATGAAGTCGTAGGTGCCGCGGACGACCTCGAGCTTGCCGGTGAGCTGCGGCGCGGCGCTGGTGCCGCTCACCTTCAGCCGGCCGCGCCATTCGCTGTCGAGCCCGCGGCCGCGCACGAAGACCTGGCCGGGGATGTCGACGTCGATGTCGAGCGCGGCTACCACCAGGTGCTTGGCGTTTTCCTGCTCGTCCGGCGCCGACAGCACTTGGCCGGTGGCGCTGTTGATCGTGACGACATCGATCGGCTGGACGCTCTGCGGCAGCCGCTCGGGCACGCGCAGCTCGGCGCTCTCGATGCGCAGGCGCGCCGCGAGACTGGGCGCCGTCAGCGTGCCGGTGAGCCGCACCTCGCCGCTCGCGGTCGCATTGGCCTCGTCGCGCCGCACCGCGTGGAAGCTCTTGAGCTGCCCGGCGACCTCGAAGGTCGGCCCCGCGGCGGCGGCGAGGTTTACCGCGCCCGACAGCGCCAGCGAGCCGCGCTCGCCGTCGCCGGCGGCGAAGCGCTGCAGCACCAAGCGGTCGCGGTTGCCGACGAGGTCGAAGCTGATGCCGGCGAGGATGGTGCCGAAGGTGAGGCTCTCATAGCGGCCGTTGCGCAGCGAGAGCTGGCCCGAAGCGGCCGGGGCCGCGACGGTACCGCTCACGGTGACGTCGACGGCGAAGTGCCCGGCCAGGCGATCCTCGCCGAGCGGCAGCAGGTCGACGATGTTGGCGAGCTCGCCGTCGCCCTCGATATGGAAGGCGAGCGCGCCGCTCGGCGGCAAGGACGGCGCGAGGCTCTTCGGATCGAGCACGAGCGGCACGGCGCCGGCGAAGCCGAGGGCGGCGTTCTGCGGCCCGGCGAGACGGCCCTTGAGCTGCACCTGGTCGCCGCGCCAGGTCGCGGACGCGACCATGCCCAGCGGCGGCAGGTCGGGCCGGCTGGCGGCGGCGAAGCGCAGCTGCTCGGCGTCGACGACGACATCGCCCTGCGGCCGCACCCGCGTACCGCCGAGCGTAACCTCGAAGCCGAGGAGGCCCGTCACATCCCGCGCGCCGCCGAGGGCTGCGAACATGCTGACGGGCAGGCTCTCGGCGAGGAGATGCAGCGACACCGTATTTGCCTTGGTCGCGCCGGCGCCGGCGAGGCGGCCGCCGCCGATGCCGAGGGCGAGGTCGGCGAAGGCGAGATCGACGCCGCGGCGCGACACCACCAGCGGCTGGCGCAGCAGCACGGGCTGGTCGCCGAAATTGCCGGCGAGCCGCGTGACGCGCAGCTCGATCCTGCCGTCGCCGAGAGTGGCGCTCGCGCTGGCGGCGAGATCGATGGGCGCGCCGGCGCTGCCGCGCAGGCCGCCCTCGAGTGCGAACCGGCCGGGGCGATCGCTGCGGCCGGCAAGGCGGAGCTGCTCGATAGAGGTGCCACCGCGCTTGGCATTGTCGAGCTGCAGCTCGGCGCGCCCCTGCGGCTTGCCGAAGAGGTCGGCGAGCTGCGCCGTGACGCGCAGCCGCTGCGCCGTCGCCGGCGTCGCCGCGCCCCACACCAGATCCTTGCCGTCGAGCGCGAGATCGGCGGTCTGGCGCTGGGCGCCGCCCAGCGTCGCCTTCACCTGCGCGCTGCCGGCAACCGGCGTGCCGACCAGCGCCGACCATGGCTTGAGGTCGGGCGCGGTGCCGCTCACCGTGCCTTCGATCGTGCCGGCGGCGAGCCGGTAGGTGAGGGCGCCTTCGACTTTCGTTCCCGCGGCGTCGAGACGGATCTTGGTCAGGCGCAGCGCGTCGCCCGGCGACAGCGTGCCCTCCGCTGACGCCGTGCCGTCGAGATGCGCGACGCTGAACTTGGCCTCGATCCGGCCGCTCGGCCG
>DASWFH010000216.1:0-3507 GCA_036394355.1 Allostellaceae bacterium
GGCGAAGCCGAAGGGCGGATGCATGAACGACGTCTGCATGTTGACGCCGAGCGAGAGGTAGCCGGTGTGACCATCGGCCTCGCGGATGGTGATGGCAGCGGGCGGCAGGGCCGGCGCCAGCTTCGGCTTGAACACCGTGACGGCGAACACGAACACGGCATAAAGCGCCGCGAGGCCGAAGCCCGGGATGAACGCGCCCTCGTACATGTCGCCGACGGAGCGCCCGAGCTGATCGGCCATGACGATCAGCACCAAGCTGGGCGGGATGATCTGCGCCAGCGTGCCCGAAGCGGCGATGACGCCGGCGGCGAGCCGGCGGTCGTAGCCGTAGCGCATCATGATCGGCAGCGAGATCAGGCCCATCGAGATGACGGAGGCGGCGACGACGCCGGTGGTGGCTGCGAGCAAGGCGCCGACAAAGACGACGGCATAGGCAAGCCCGCCGCGCACCGGCCCGAACAGCTGACCGACCGTCTCGAGCAAATCCTCGGCCATGCCGCTGCGCTCGAGGATGAGACCCATGAAGGTGAAGAAGGGGATGGCGAGCAGGGTGTCGTTGCGCATGATGCCGAAGACGCGCTCCGGCAGGGCCTGGAGCAGTTCCGGTCCAAGCAGGCCGTAATGGATGGCGAGCGCGCCGAAGGCCAAGCCGTTGGCCGCCAGCGAGAAGGCGACCGGGTAGCCGATCATTAGGAAAAGAACGAGTGCCGCAAACATCAGCGGCGCCATGTTGGCGATGATGAACTGGCTCATAGCGCCTGTTCCCTGGCCTCGGGCGGGATGTCGTCGCCCTCTTTGGCGGTGGGATCGGAGATCAGGCCGGCGAGGAAGGCCGCGCGCTTGATGATCTCGGAGATGCCCTGCAGCACCAGCAAGAAGAACCCGACAGGGATGAGCAGCTTCACCGGCCAGCGCAGCAACCCGCCGGCATCCGCCGAAAATTCATTGCGGAAGTAAGACTCCACGAACACTGGCCAGGACAGCCACATGATGATGATGGCCATCGGCAGCAGGAAGAAGATACCGCCCAGAAGATCGATCCAGGCGCGGGTCCGCGGCCGCAGTCGGCCGATGATGATGTCGATGCGGACATGCTCATTATTGAGCAGCGTGTAGCCGGCGCCGAGCAGGAACACAGCGGAGAAGAGGTACCATTGCAGCTCGAGCCAAGCATTCGAGCTCATGTCGAAGATGTAGCGCACCGTGGCGTTGCCTGAGCTCACGAGCACCATGACCAGGATCAGCCAATAGACGGTGCGGCCGACGCGATCGTTCAAAGCGTCGATCAGCGCGCTTATTCGCAAAAGGATAGTCACGGCCGCTCCCTGCGACGATTGTTCGCGTTGGCCCGGCGGGGCGGCGCAATATGACATGGCTGCCATGCGGGTGCTAGCTGTGGCAGGCGCCCTCGCGCCCAAATCGCCGCTTGGATCAGCCTGTGTTGAGGCCGGGAAAAGGCGGCATCGGCGCGTTCTTGGGCATGATGGCGCCCTTATGCTGGATCACCACGCCGGCGAGGATATGCCCGGCGCGGGCTGCCTCCGTGGTCGGATGGCCGGCAAGCCGCGCGCCGTCAGGTATGCGGCGTTGAAGGCGTCGCCTGCGGCAGTCGTGTCGATGGGCGCAATACGCTGCGGCACCGGCACGAGCGTGCTGTCGCCGAGGATGCAGCTCGCGTTGCCGCGCTTGACGCAGACCTCCGTCTTGCGGGCGGCGTCGCGGGCGAGGGTGTCCGCAACGGTGGCGTCGCCCCAGAGGGCTTGCTCGTCCTCGAAGGTGGGCAATGCTAAGCCGACGATGTCGAGGAAAGGCGCGATGGCGGCGCGCGCCGCGGCGGCGTCGGTCCAGCCCGGACGGTAGTTGCTGTCGAAGACGACCAGCCGGCCGGCGCCCCGCGCCGCCGCCAACGCCGCACGGAAGCGCTCGCGCGCGGCGCCGTCGAGGATCGAGAGCGTGACGGCCGTGAAATAGAGCACGTCATAGGCCGAGAGCGCCGCCAGGAGCCGGTCGGCAGCAGGATCGCGGAACAGCTCGCGCGCGGCAGCGGCCGAGCGGTAGTAGAAGAAACGGCGCTCGCCCTCCGGGTCCGTGCGGATGAGGTAGAGGCCGGGCAGCTTCCCCGGCAGAAGCGCGACCGCGTCGGTGCCAATGCCTTCCTCGCGCCATAACTGGAGCATCGCGGCGCTATAGGGGTCGGTGCCGAGCGCGGTCACGTAGTCGACCGCCAGGCGCTCGCGCTGGTTGCAGCGCGCCATGTAGAGCGCCGTATTGAAGCTGTCGCCGGCGAACCCCAGCTCGAGCAGCCCTTCGTCGCGGTGCCTGAGCTCCAGCATGCACTCGCCGATCGCCGCCACACGCAGCATCTTGTCCTCTTGCCCGCCGCCTCGGTTTCACTACTCTCTCCGTTGCCGGGTCCGCCGCGCGGCGTCAAGGGGAAGGAGTGCCATGCACGAAATCTTCAGCGGCGTCGCCGTCATCCCGGTCCTCACCATCGCCCGCGCCGCCGATGCGCCGCCACTGGCCCTGGCGCTGCTTCGCGGCGGCTTGCGCGTCATCGAGGTGACCTTGCGCACGCCCGAGGCGCTTCCTGCCATCCGCGAGATCCGGCGGCGCGTCCCCGATGCCATCGTCGGCGCCGGCACGGTGCTGACCGGGGCCGACGTCACCCGCGCCACCGAGGCGGGCGCGCGCTTCCTGGTGAGCCCCGGCCTCACGCCCGAGCTGGCCAGCGCCGGCCGGGCCGGCGATCTGCCCTATCTGCCGGGTGCGGCCACGCCCTCCGAGGTGATGCTGGCGCGCGAGCTCGGCTTCTCGCTGCTCAAGTTCTTTCCCGCGGCGGCGCTGGGCGGCGTCGAGGTAATGCGCGCCTATGCCGCGGTCTTCGCCGGCGTCGCCTTCTGCCCGACCGGCGGGATCACGCCGGACAGCGCGGCGCAATATCTGGCACTGGCCAATGTGCCGCTGGTCGGCGGCAGCTGGATGGCGCCAGCGGACGCGGTGGCGGCCGGCGACTGGCAGCGCATCGAGGACCTCGCCCGCGATGCCGCCAAGCTGGGCCCGGCGCAGACGCGGTTCCGGTTCTAATACGTCGCCCGCCCGCCGGACACGTCGAACACGCCGCCC
This sequence comes from Allostellaceae bacterium, assembly GCA_036394355.1. Lineage (GTDB taxonomy): Bacteria > Pseudomonadota > Alphaproteobacteria > ATCC43930 > CGMCC-115725 > DAHUYF01. Next base: position 3,124 of record DASWFH010000216.1, read on the forward strand.
GTCGTGAAGGAGCACTCTTCCGAGGCGAGCCAGGCGATCATCGCCGCCATCTCCTCCACCGTGCCGAAGCGGCCCATCGGGATCTTCGACAGCATGTAGTCGATGTGCTGCTGCGTGATCTGGTCGAAGATCGCCGTCTTGACCGCCGCCGGCGTGATGCAGTTGACGCGCACGCCGGTCCGGGCGAGCTCCTTGCCCAGCGACTTGGTGAGCGAGATCACGCCAGCCTTGGCGGCGGAATAAGGCGCCGCGTTGGGATTGCCCTCCTTGCCGGCGATCGAGGCGATGTTGACGATGCGCCCGTAATTGCGCTTGACCATGCCGGGCACCACGGCGCGGCAGCACAGGAACACGCCGTTGAGGTCGACCTCGATCACCTTGCGC